>NZ_JAKFEF010000040.1:0-1634 GCF_036675785.1 Aromatoleum sp. | reverse complement strand
CGTCTGACTGAACGGATTGCGAAAGGCCGAGGCCCGCGCGGCGGCGATACGCCAGCGCGTCGACGAGAAGTCCGAACGAAACCACGCGCTTCGACGATTGCCTCAGTTCGAGGAGGCTATCGGCTTGTTGCGGAGCCGACGCGCGGCCTCGATCGCGTATCTGCGTCAGGCTGATAAGAGCTGGGACGGGTGCCGTGTGCGCGGCGGCGTTGGACTCGTGTTCGAAACCGGCCCAGATGTGGTCCGGCGGTGTGAACCGCCCCGGGTTTCTTGGAGGCTTGATCGCTTGAGAGGATCAGGTCGATATGCCAAGGAAGCCGCCGTATCCGCGTGAGGTCCGCGAACGGGCCGTGAAGATGGTGCTCGAGCACCGCCACGAGTACGACTCGCAGTGGGCGGCGATCACGTCGATCGCCGAGAAGATGGGGATGACCGCGGAGACGCTGCGGGGCTGGGTGCGCCAGGCCGAGGTCGACGATGGCAATCGGCCCGGGACGACGTCGGCGGAGGCCGCGCGGATCAAGGAGCTTGAGCGCGACAATCGCGAGCTGCGTCGCGCGAACGAGATTCTCAAGGCGGCGTCGGCTTTCTTCGCGCGGGAGCTCGACCCGCAACCACCGAGGCGATGACCGAGTTCATCGACGGGCGCCGCGACGAGTACGGGGTCGAGCCGATCTGCCACGCGTTGGCGTTCGCCCCGTCGACGTACTACGCCGCCCGCAAGCGCCGAGTGCATCCGTCTGCGCGGGCTGTGCGTGACGCGGAGCTTGTCCCGGTGATCGAGCTGATCCATGAGCGCAGCGACGGCTGCTACGGCGCGGAGAAGGTGTGGTGGCAGCTCGAGCGCGAGCGCATCCCGGCCGCGCGATGCACCGTCGAACGCTTGATGCGCCAGCAGGGCCTCGTCGGCGTTCGCCGGGGCAAGCGCCGGCGCACGACGATCCGCGACGACCAGGCCGACCGGCCCACGGATCTTGTCGAGCGCAACTTCAGCGCCGAGTGCCCGAACCGGCTGTGGGTCGCAGATTTCACGTATGTCATGACGTGGTCCGGCGTTGTGTACGTCGCGTTCGTTATCGACGCCTTCTCGCGTCGGATCGTGGGCTGGAAGGCCGACACGACGATGAGGACCTCGTTGGTCCTCGACACCCTGGAGATGGCGTTGTGGAGCCGTCAGCGCGACGGGATCCCGTTGGCGGACGGGATGGTCCATCACAACGATGCCGGCAGCCAGTACACGAGCTTGGCGTTCACGACGCGGCTCATCGACGCTGGCGTCGACCCGTCCGTCGGCAGCGTCGGCGACGGCTACGACAACGCCCTCGCGGAGTCGACGATCGGTCTCTTCAAGACCGAGAAGATCAACCGCCGCGGCCCCTGGAAGACCTTGTCGGACGTCGAGCTCGCGACCCTCGAATGGGTCGACTGGTACAACCACGAGCGGCTGCACTCCGCCTGCGACAGGCGACCCCCAGCCGAGTACGAAGCTCTCCATCCCGACCGCTTGAGAGCGGGAGAGACTCAATAACCACCGCCTCCATCAAACCCGGGGCGGTTCATAGGGCACTCAAGAAGGTTCCGCGGGCCTTGAAGAAGGGCGGCAAGAAGCTCGTCGGGGTTGCCAAGCAAGCGCC
>NZ_JAKFEF010000006.1:0-1667 GCF_036675785.1 Aromatoleum sp. | reverse complement strand
TGATCACGTCGGTGCATGCCATCCCATCGCACGCGGCGCGGTTCATCGGTCGGGACGCGCTGTCGACCTATTACGACGAAGAAGCGGAAAAGGTGCTCGCGCCGGCTCGCGACGTGCTCGCAGGCGCCGGCGTGGAAGCGAAGTCGGTGAAATGCAAAGGGGCTCCGGCCCCGACCATCGCCCAGTACGCTGCTTCGAACGGATACGAGCTCATCGTGATGGGCTCGCACGGGCATTCGGCACTCGGCAACATGGTGGCGGGATCGGTGGTCACGGGCGTGCTGGCGCTGGGCGGAACCGCAGTGCTGGTCGTGCGCTGAGTTCGAAGAGCCGATGTAGACAACCGAGCCACTGCTCGGGATCTTCTGCCACGTGGATTCCCAGGGTTTCAGTACAACTCGATGGTCTGCTGCAGCAAGCCTGTTGGCTCGGCACTCGGGCCGACGAAAATCTCGACCTCGCCCGCCTCGAACAGGGGCTGAAGATCCGGCCCGAGATAGCGCAGCTCGGTCGCCGGCAGTTTCAGCTCCACCGTACCGGCTTCGCCGGGCATCAATCGCAGCTTGGCGTAGCCCTTGAGCTCCAGCAACGGTCGGGTAACAAGGCTGACCTTGGCGCGAACGAACAGGAAGACGGTCTCTTCGGCCTCGCGCGCGCCCTCGTTGCGCAGGGTGACGCTGATCTTCAACGTGTCCTGCATGCTCAGGCGCCGCGGCTCGACCTGCAGCTCGTCGTAGCGGATGCGGCCGTAGGTCAGGCCGTGGCCGAAGGCGAACAGCGGCGTGTTGTCCACGTCCTGGTACTTGCTCGTGTAGTAATCAGTGGGATTCATCGGCCGGCCGGTGGGACGCTGGCCGAAGAAGACCGGCGCGTACCGCTTTCGCCGCCGGCGCAGCGGTTGCGCGAACGCTTCGGCGATCGCGCACTGCCGGCGATCGTTCGCGCGATGAAGGGCTCGCGCAACGTCGACCTGCCGATGGGCACGCTCGCGCGCCAGCTCGTCGTCACGCTGCTGCCCGCGATCACCGTCCTGGTCGTGCTCGCGCTCGCCTGGCAATCGGCGACCGCGCCGAAAGTCGAGTTCGATTCGATGGGCCTGCAGCAGCTCGGCAGCGTTTCGACGTTCGACGGCAGTGCCGGCGGCGGACTCGCCGAACCGGGCGCCGACGACGGCGGGCTTGCCGAGCCGGCGGGCACGGACACGGCCGGCAGCGGGCTCGCCGAGGCGCAGGCCGACGACGCGGACGGCGCCGAGGCCGGCGAGGAGGTCGTCGCCGTCCTGACGACCGTGCCGATCTGGTTCTGGACGATCGCCGTGCTCGGCATCGGGCTGCTCGTCGCCTATTACCTGATGCTCAGCTTCGCGCGGCTCGAGATCTTCCGCATGCTGCTGTCGTCGTTCTTCCCGCTCGCGACGCTGATCGTTGCGGTGCTCGGGTCGATCGTGTTCGGCCTGGCGACGCCGAGCGAGGCGGCCGCGGTGGGCTCCTTCGGCGGCTTCATGCTCGCGATCGCGTACCGGCAGCTGAACAGGGACGTGATGAAGGAGTCGGTCTACCTCACCGCAAAGACCTCGGCGATGGTGTGCTGGCTCTTCGTCGGCTCGTCGATCTTCTCGGCGGCATTCGCACTGCTCGGCGGGCAGCAACTGATCGAGCAGTGGGTGC
>NZ_JAKFEF010000045.1:0-1676 GCF_036675785.1 Aromatoleum sp. | reverse complement strand
CCCGTGGCGGAGTCGGTTGTCTCTGCGTCGGCTTCCGCAGCGCGTCGGCGCGCGACGACTCGACTACTGGCCGCGTCTCGCAGGCTGCACAGGAGCGTCAACGCGGTTCTCGAGCGCCCGAATGATGCGGATTTCCTGAGGGTCGCACAGGCGCGCTTCGATACAGCCGACGTCATTCTTGCGATCCGTGGTGCAAGAGCGGTGCACCTCAACACGCTTGCGAATCGTCACCAGCGCCTTCTGAACGCCGAGGTCAAGCGACTCGACGAGTCGGTGGCGTTCAGTGCGCTGCTGCGCCAGGCCAACGCATATGGGGAGCGGGTCGCGCAGCGCGCTCACGAGCAGGATTCGCGTTTGCCCCCCGCAGCGCTCGGTGGCATCGCCGCCAACGCCGCCAACTGGTACGGAAACGACGCGCTGCTCAAGACCGCGCTGAGGGCGGCCAAGAAGAAGGGACCGCGCGTGTACGAGATCGGCCTGAAGAAGGGCGAAGATCTCGATCGCCGGGCGTACGGTCTCTACCGCTCCATAAGCATTGGGGCTCGCAGAACGAGCATTCCGTACAAGGGAAGCGAGGGATTGCGCAGACTGCCGGATGCCGATGGTGGTTTCAACGGAGGGCTGATCGGACTGCGTCGGACGGGGGAGACCGCGAGCCGTAGTCCCGCGATCGACATCAAGTCTCCCGAGTTGGGATCGATCAAGATCCACGTTCGTCACAGGCCGTAGCGGTGCGCGCCACTATGACCGCCTCAGATCTCGCAAGGGCGAAGAACGCGTTCAGCGTGGTCTTTCACGAGTTCGACCCGTACGGGTGCCCGTTTCAGCAGAAGGTCGGTGATCGCCTGCTCATCTACGACGTCGATCGCAACGAGACGACGCCGTGGGGACTGAGCGCCTCCGCACTCGACGCGTTACTTCGCGCTGCTGATGCTGAGGATCTGGAGCGCGTCTTCATCTCGGTCGCTGACCCGCGGACGAACCGAGATCCCGCAGCCCACTACGTCCTGAGTCCGCTCGATGCCGACAGCTACGCAGCGGCTGCCGAAGCGTGGACGATCCTCCCCCATGCCATGTATCCGCCCAGCGGCCGCTGGGGCGCCATCAGCTCCGACGAGTCGCACACCTTGATTGGAGGAACTGCACGATTTGTGGCCAACCTCGCCGCTGGCCTGGGCAGAGGGCAGGACGCGATGGTCTCGGCGTGGCTCGAGGATTGGTCCGGCCACCAAGACCAGGATCCGGATGACCGTCTGCGCATCGGTGACTGGATTCCGGCGCAGCTGGCCCACATCGTGGGATCCCAGCGCGCAGAGCGGGCGCTCAGCAGCTCACGGCTGCGGCGCTTACCGGCGCAGTAGGACGTAGACCGCCGCCAGCCCGAAGCCGATCTGGCCGAAGGACATCGCCGTGCCGAGGTTCGCCGCGCCGGCGAGCTCGGCGACGATCGTCGCCGCCGCGAAGGCGCCGACCATGATCGCGAGGTCGGCGAGCAGCGTCCGCGGACGGGTCACGCCGCCGCCTCCTGCTCGAGCGCCCGCGTGAGCGCGGGGACGTCGAGCGCGGCGTCCTGCGCGCCGAGCAGCTTCAATGCCGTGCGCCGGCCGCCGACCGCGCGCAGGCCGCGGTCGCCGTGCTCGGCGACGAAGTCCGCCAGCGCGCTCGCGCGGCGGGCG
>NZ_JAKFEF010000080.1:0-123775 GCF_036675785.1 Aromatoleum sp. | reverse complement strand
AGCAGAGCAACGAAGAGCTCGAAGAGCGCGCCCAGATGCTGGAACAGCAGCGCGAGAACATCCGCGCGAAGAACCGCGAGATCGAAGTCGCCGCCGAAGACCTGCGTCGCAAGGCGGAAGAACTCGAACGGGTCAGCACCTACAAGTCCGAGTTCCTCGCGAACATGTCTCACGAGCTGCGCACGCCGCTGAACAGCCTGATGATCCTGTCCAGCCTGCTGAGGCAGAACAAGGACGAGAACCTCACCGCAAAGCAGATCGAGTTCGCGTCGACGATCCACGCCGCGGGCGCGGATCTCCTCAATCTGATCAACGACATCCTCGACCTCGCGAAGATCGAGGCGGGGCGCATCGAGTTCGACTGCAGCGAGATCCGCATCGATGTGCTGTTCGATGCGATCCGCACGCTGTTCGAGGCGCAGGCGGAGCAGAAAGGGCTCGCTTTCACGATCGAGGCCGAGCGCGCGGCACCGCGCGCCTTCCACGCGGACTGGCAGCGCGTGCATCAGATCCTGAAGAACCTGGTTTCGAACGCGCTGAAATTCACCGAGCACGGTGAGGTGCGGCTGCGCGTCGACGCCGCGCCCGCGCGGGAAACCCCGATCGGCGTGCCGGCGGTCGCGTTCGTCGTCAGCGACACCGGCATCGGCATCCCGGAGGACAAGCGGCAGTCGGTCTTCGAAGCCTTCAAACAGGCAGACGGCTCGATCAGCCGCAAGTACGGCGGCACCGGTCTCGGCCTTTCGATCTCGCTCGAGCTCGCCCGCAAGATGGGCGGCGACATTCGGTTGACGAGCACCGAAGGCCGGGGCAGCACCTTCACGCTGTATCTGCCGCTGTCGGCGGCGACCCGTGCCGCGGCGCCGGCGCGGGCCGGCTCCCCGGTCCAGCCGGTCCCGGCGCCGTCCCCGGTGCCTCTGCGGAGCCCGCTCCCGCTCAGCTCGCCGGTGCTGGAAGAGCTCGCCGACGCGAAATCCGCGGAACGCAGCATTCTCGTCATCGAGGACGATCCCGACTTTGCGAAGATCCTTCAGGAGATGATCCGCGAACGCGACTTCCACGTCCTCGTTGCCGAGAACGGCGAAAAAGGGCTCGAACTGGCCGAGCGCGAGCTGCCGAGCGCGATCATCCTCGACGTCATGCTGCCCGGGATCGACGGCTGGAACGTGATGCGTAGCCTCAAGGACAGCCGGCGCACGAGACATATCCCGGTGCATTTCCTGACCTGCCTCGAAGAGCGGCAAAAGGCGCTGGAGATGGCGGCGATCGGCTTCGTGACGAAACCGGTCGACACCCTTCAACTGAACGAAATCTTCGAAGCGATCGAGCGCTCGATCGCGAAATCGGTCAAGAAGCTTCTCGTCGTCGAAGACGACCAGGACGAGGCATACAGCCTCGTCGCGCTGCTCGACGACAAGGATGTCGAGATCACCGTCGCGGCGTCGGGCGGTGAAGCGATCGATCGCCTGTCGACCGAGACGTTCGACTGCATCGTGCTCGATCTCGGATTGCCGGGGATGTCGGGCTTCGACCTGCTCGATCACATCCAGTCGGTGGAACGCCACGGACGCGTTCCGATCATCATCCATTCCGGGCGCGAGCTGAGCGAGGACGACGAGCGCAGGCTGCGCCGCTACGCGGAGAGCATCGTCATCAAGGGCGCCAAGAGCCCCGAGCGGCTACTCAACGAAGTCACGCTGTTCCTGCACCAGGTCGAAACGGAGCTGCCCGCGAAGAAGCAGCGCATGATCCGCGCGGCGCTCGACAAGGAGGCGATGCTCGAAGGTCGGAAAGTCCTGCTCGTCGATGACGACATGCGCAATCTCTTCTCGCTTTCGAGCGTGCTGGCGGAGAAGAACATGGTCGTGATCGAAGCGGAAAACGGCCGCAAGGCGCTCGACCGCCTCGAAGAGCATCCCGACGTGTCGATCGTGCTGATGGACATCATGATGCCCGAGACCGACGGCTACACCGCGATGCGCGAGATCCGCAGGAACGCCCGTTTCGAGAATCTCCCGGTAATCGCGATGACCGCGAAGGCGATGAAGGGCGACTACGAGAAATGCATCGACGCGGGCGCGAGCGACTACATCGCGAAGCCGATCGACGTCGACAAGCTGTTTTCGCTGATCCGCGTGTGGATGTACCAGCGGGCCTGACGGGCACGAATGAGACGCGACGTCGAAGAAGTCGAAATGCGCTTGCTGCTCGAAGGGATCGAGCAGGTATACGGCTACGATTTCCGCGATTACGCCGAAGCGTCGATCACGCGGCGACTGACGCACTGGCTCGCCGAGTCGGACTTCGACACCTTCTCGCTCGCGCAGTCGCGCGTGCTGCGCGACCGGGAGGTTTTCGACTCGCTGCTGCGCGGAATCACGATCAACGTCACCGAAATGTTCCGCGACCCCGCTTTCTTCAGGACCATACGCGAGCAGATCGTCCCCTTCCTGAAGACCTACCCGTTCGTGAAGATCTGGCACGCCGGATGCGCGACCGGCGAGGAAGCGTATTCGATGGCGATCCTCCTGAACGAGGAGGGCCTGGCCGGGCGCTACCGGATCTACGCGACCGACATCAACGAGACGATCCTTGAGCGCGCCCGAGAAGGCATCCTGTCCGTCGCCGAGATGCAGCAATTCACGCGCAACTACCAGCTGAGCGGCGGCGCCGCGTCCTTCGCCGACTACTACACCGCGCGCTACGAATACGCGATCCTCGACCCGACGCTGCGCAAGGACATCGTCTTCGCGCCGCATAACCTTGCGACCGACGGCGTTTTCGGCGAAATGAACATGATCCTGTGCCGCAACGTGATGATCTATTTCAAGCCGGCGCTCAAGGAGCGCTGCCTGCAGCTGTTCGACCGCAGCCTTCCCGCCGGCGGATTTCTCTGCCTGGGACTCAAGGAAGCGCTCGACCGGCGCAGCATCGAACCGCAGTACGAAGAACTCGAAGGACAGATGCGGATTTACCGGAAGCGGTACGGCTGACACGGGCGCGCAGCGACGGTGGATTTGACGACGGACGCCGTCCGGCGACGAACCTCAGGAGTGAGACCGAGGTGTCTTAAGCGGCTTTCCGCGGACTCGGTCCGGGTTGCGGGCTTGGCGGCGGATTCAGGACAAGAAAAAGCCCGGGGTCTTGCGAACCCGGGCTTAAATCCACACCAAAGGAGGAGGGTGGAGGAGACGGTTCAGAGAATACGCGAAGGAGTTGTGCAGCGCAACATAAATAATTCTATTGACCCATCGGGCAAGCCTATTCGTCGCGTCGTGAATCCTTCTCTGACGCTCGTTGCGGGCAGAGGATTCCTCCGGGACGCTTGCCGTGCCGGTTTTGCTGCACTGCGCCACCCGCGGCGTCGAGCAAAGCGACCGCCGGCGAGGGCAGTTCGTCGGCCGGGGCGAAACGCGGCCGAAGCGTGGTGAAATCGGCGCTTCCGGAGGAATGGCCCGAGCAACACCTGCTCACTTTGCGTCGGCCTTCGCCTGCGGCTCGCGCCGACCTACGCCGAAGCCCACCGGCGATGTCCGACGTTCCTTCCCCAGACTTCGCCCCGCGTCGGCCTACAATTCGTTCCCTTGCTCGTACCGTTTCGGAGACCTTGTCGATGACCTTTCGCACCCGCCGGGACCCGACGAAGCCTTTGCGCCTGGTAGCCTCCTGCTCTCGCGCGGGGCGGCCATGTGGCAGACGGGATCCGCGTGTGGGCTAAGCTGATCCGCCACCAGGATCCGGGCGAACTGCGTCGCGGATTCGAGTGGCTTTACGGCTTCGTGCGGCCGCATTGGCGATCGGTCGCGAGACTGTTGCTGCTGTCGCTCGCGGCGACGCTGCTCGTGCTGTTGCAGCCGTGGCTGACCAAGATGCTGATCGACGACGGCCTGCTCGCGCGCGACTACCCGGTTCTCCTGTCGATCGCCACGGCGATGATTTTCGTCGGCATCGTCGGCACCGTCCTCGCCGGCGTCAATCGCCTTCTGCATACGCGCCTGTCGGGAACCATACTTTTCGCGCTGCGCAGCGATCTCTATCGCCATCTCCAGAGCTTGTCGCCGGCGTTCTACGGGCGCCAGCGCATGGGCGACCTGTTGTCGCGGATCGACGGCGACGTCGCCGAGATTCAGCGTTTCGCGGTCGACAGCCTGTTCTCCGCGGTCAGCAGCGTGATCGGCCTCGTCGGCGCGATCGTCCTGATGGTGAGCCTGTCATGGCAGCTTTCGCTCCTGGTGCTCGTGCTCGTGCCGCTCGAATTCCTGTGGCTGCGCTGGATGCGGCGCAAGGTGGAAATCCGTACGCGCGCGGTCCGCGAGCGCGCGGCCGACGTCTCGAGCTTCCTCGTCGAGACGCTGCCGGCGATGAAGTTCATCCAGGCCTCGCGTCGCGAGAGCGACGAACGCGAGCGGCTCGACCGGCTCGGTGCGACCTACCTCGAAGACCTGTTGCAGCTGCAGCGCGCGGAATTCTTCACGCACGCGGTGCCGTCGACGTTGACCTCGATGACGCGCGCGGCCGCATTCGTGATCGGCGGCTGGTGGATCGTCGAGGGCAGCTGGCAACTCGGCGGATTGATCGCGTTCTCGACCTACCTCGGCATGGCCACCGGGCCGGTCAACAGTCTCTTGGGCCTGTATGTCGCGGTGCAGCGCATGAGCGTGAGCCTGATGCGCGTCCGCGAATTGCGCGAAGCCCGGGTCGATGTCGCGGAGACCCCGGAAGCCGCGGCGGGCGACAGGCCGTGGGCGGGGCGGATCGAGTTCGACGGGGTCGTCTTCCGGCATGACGACCGCGAGGCGCCGGTGCTCGATCGAGCCACGCTCACGATCCCGGCGGGGTCCAAGGTCGCGCTGACCGGAGCCTCGGGCGTCGGCAAATCGACGCTCGTCGACTTGCTGCATCGGCATTACGACCCGGCGCAGGGCGTGATCACGCTCGATGGCATCGACCTGCGCCAGATCGCGTTCGCGGACCTGCGGCGCGCGGTCGCCGTCGTCAGCCAGGACATCGTGCTGTTCCGCGGCACCGTCGCCGACAACATCCGCTACGCCGCGCCCGCGGCCGACGAGGCGGCGGTGCGCGAGGCAGCGCGCCGGGCGGGGCTCGACGGCCTGATCGCGCGCCTGCCGCGAGGGCTCGACACGTCGCTCGGCGAGCGCGGCCAGCAACTGTCGGGCGGCGAGCGGCAACGCATCGCGGTCGCACGCGCGTTGCTGCAGGACCCGTGCGTGCTGGTGCTCGACGAGGCGACGTCGGCGGTCGACGAGGCGACCGAGGCGCAAGTGATCGCCGCCGTCGATACGCTGTTTGCCGGCCGCACGCGCATCCTCATCAGCCACCGCGCCGCGACGCTCGTCGGCTGCGATCTGCGCGTGCGGCTCGAAGGTGCGCGGCTTGAAGCCGAACCGGCGATCGCGGAGTCGGCCTAGTGGCGGCAAAAGTCAGGGTCGGCATCGTCGACAGCGGAAGCTCCGCGGCGCAGGCGCCCCAGGTCGTCGCCGCGGCCGCGTTCGTGCGCGGCGACGGCGACGTGCATCGCGTCGCAGCCTGTGACGACCTCCTCGGCCACGGTGGCCTCGTCGGTGACATCGTGCGGCACTGCGCGCCGCAGGCCGAGCTGCTCGTCGCGCAGGTGTTCCGCGAGCGGCTCGCGACGACCGCGGCGCAGGTCGCCGGCGCGGTCGACTGGCTCGTCGACCACGGCGCGGTCGTCGTCAATCTCAGCCTCGGGCTGCGCGAGCCGCGGCCCGTGCTCGAAATCGCGTGCCGGCGCGCACTCGACGCCGGCGTCGTGCTCTGCGCGGCGTCGCCGGCGCACGGCGACCCGGTGTATCCGGCCGCGTTCGCGGGGGTGTTGCGAGTGACCGGGGATGCGCGCTGCGGACGGCTCGAGGTGTCGGCGCTCGCGGCGGCCCACGCCGATTTCGGCGCGCACGTGCGGCCGATGCACGGCACGCTCGCCGGCGCGGGCGCGAGCATGGCGTGCGCACACCTGTCCGGCCACGTCGCGCGCCATCTCGCCGAAGCCGGTCGGGCGGATGCCGACGCGCTGCGGGCGTGGCTGACCGCGCACGCGCGTTATCACGGACTGGAACGGCGAGGGAGGTGATGGTGCGGCAGCGCGGATCGCGGTGCTCGGAGGCGAGCCGCAGCGCTTCGCGGCGGTCGAATTCGGCAATCGATCACAACTGTTCGTGCTGAGCCAGAACGGTGTCGCTTGCCGCGTTAATCATGCGAGATCGCGCGGCGAGCGAACGACATGCCGCGTGGCAGGAGTCCGTTGGAGCGGGCGATGGGAATCGAACCCACGGCTCTAGCTTGGGAAGCTAGGGTATTACCATTATACGACGCCCGCAGTCCCGCCCGGATCCGGGCGGGACGCACATTCTAACGGCGGGCGTTGCGTGGTGCAATCGGAGGCGTAGTCCGTGGCGACCCGCTGCGTCGTCGCGGCGCGGCGGGCCCGTTGCGGCGACCATCGCGGCGGTCCCGGCAGGGGCTCGGGGCTGCAGCGTGGTAAACTTCGTTTTCTTTCGCAACCCCCATAGCTTCTGATGATCCAGCTAACGATCAACGGCAAACCGGCGCGTATCGACGCGGCTCAAACCGTGCTCGCGCTGCTCGAATCGATGCAGCTCGCCGGGAAGCGTCTCGCGGTCGAGCGCAACGGCGAGATCGTGCCGAAAGGGCGGCATGCCGATACGCGGCTCGCAGATGGCGACCGTCTCGAAATCGTCGTCGCGGTCGGCGGCGGCTGACCGGCGGCCTCCCGCAGCGGGCCGCCGCCGGCCGCGCTTTCCCGACCCGCTTGCCCCAACCCGTCTCATCGAGGCCGAACATGAACGATTCACTTGAGATCGCAGGCAAGTCCTACCGCTCCCGTTTGCTGGTGGGCACCGGTAAATACAGGGATTTCGCCGAAACGCGCGAGGCGATCGACGCGAGCGGTGCCGAGATCGTCACCGTCGCGATCCGCCGCACGAACATCGGCCAGAATGCCGGCGAGCCGAACCTGCTCGACGTGCTGCCGCCCGACCGCTTCACGATCCTGCCGAACACCGCGGGCTGCTATACGGCGGACGACGCCGTGCGCACGCTGCGGCTCGCGCGCGAGCTGCTCGACGGCCACTCGCTCGTGAAGCTCGAAGTCCTCGGCGACCCGAAGACGCTGTTCCCGAACATGCCCGAAACGCTGAAGGCGGCTGAGACGCTCGTGAAGGACGGTTTCGACGTCATGGTCTACTGCGCCGACGATCCGATCCAGGCGAAGATGCTCGAAGACATCGGCTGTGTCGCGATCATGCCGCTCGCGTCGCTGATCGGCTCCGGCATGGGGATCCTGAATCCGTGGAACCTGCGGCTGATCATCGACCAGGCGAACGTGCCGGTGCTCGTCGACGCCGGCGTCGGCACCGCATCGGACGCGGCGATCGCGATGGAACTCGGCTGCGACGGCGTGCTGATGAACACCGCGATCGCGCACGCGGCGAAGCCGGTGCTGATGGCGTCGGCGATGAAAAAGGCGGTCGAAGCCGGCCGCGAGGCTTTCCTTGCCGGCCGGATGCCGCGCAAGCATTATTCGGCCGACCCGAGCTCGCCGACGGCCGGGCTGATCGGTTCCTGAAAGGACGATCGCGGCCGGCGGGATTGCCTGCCGGCGACGTGCCGCCGCTTCCCACTTTCCCGAACGACCCGCCGCCGCTATCGCCGCGGCGTTTCGAAGTCCCCGTCGAATGAACGATTCCCACGACAACCCGGCCGATCCCCGCAAGCGGCCCGCAACGGAAGAGCCGGCTCCGGCGCCCGCCGCTGCGCGCGACGCCTCGCGCCGCGGAGCCGACGGACCGGGCGGCGACCCGGAAGCCCGGTTTTCGAGCCGCTCGATCCGCAGCTTCGTGCTGCGGCAGGGGCGCATGTCGGTCGCGCAGCAGCGCCACCTCGACGAGACGCTGCCGAAAGTCGGGATCCCGTACCGCATTGCGCCGCTCGAACTCGAAGCCGCGTTCGGGCGCCGCGCGCCGACGATCGTCGAGATCGGCTTCGGCATGGGCGAGACGACCGCGAAAATCGCCGCGGCGCTGCCGGAGAAGGATTTTCTCGGCGTCGAAGTGCACGGCCCGGGGGTCGGGAGCCTGTGCAAGCTGATCGCCGAAGGCGGCCTGACGAATCTGCGCGTGATCCAGCACGACGCGGTCGAAGTGCTGCGTGACATGATTCCGGAAGGCTCGCTCGCCGGCGTGCATGTGTTCTTTCCCGATCCGTGGCACAAGAAGCGTCATCACAAGCGGCGCATCATCCAGTCCGATTTCGTCGCGCTGGTCGCGTCGCGGCTCGCGCCGGGCGGTTATCTCCACTGCGCGACCGACTGGGAGGAATACGCGCAGTGGATGCTGGAGATTCTCGACGCCGAGCCGGCGCTCGCGAATACCGCGGACGGCTATGCGCCGCGCCCGGGCTATCGTCCGCTGACTAAATTCGAGAACCGCGGTCTGAAACTCGGCCACGGGGTTTGGGACCTGGTGTTCACCCGGCGCGGCTGACGCGACGCGCCCCGGAAGTCGGCCGTCGGCCGCGTCGGGCAGCGACGGTGGCAGGGCCGAGCACGAATCGAACCACAGCGCCGCGCGCCGCTTCAGCATGGGAGTGAATGGTGAAAGGCTTTCTCCGCGTTCTCGGACTGATCTTCGCCGGCCTGTGGCGCACGCTCAACGGCTTGCGCCGCCTCGTGTTCAACCTCGTCTTCCTGTTCCTGATCGCCGCGGTAATTGCCTTCGTCTGGCAGCCGCCCCGCCCGGTGCCGGAGGGCTCGGCGCTGCTGGTGCGCCCGACCGGCGCGCTCGTCGAGCAGACCGTGATCGACGATCCGATCGGGCTGCTGCGCGCGGGCGTCGCGCCCATGTCGCAGACCGCGCTGCACGACCTGCTCGATGCGGTCAACGCCGCGCGTGACGACGCGCGGATCAAGGCGCTGGTGATCGAAACCGACGGCCTCGGCGCTGCGAGCCTGACGAAGCTCGCGGAACTGCGCGCGGCGATCGCGGCGTTCAAGTCGACGGGCAAGCCGGTGCTCGCGCGCGGTGAGCGCTTCACGCAGGGCCAGTACTACCTCGCGAGCGTCGCGGACGAAGTCCACGTCGGCTCGGATGGCTTCGTGCTGCTGCCCGGGCTCGCGCGCTACGTGAGCTATTTCAGGGGCGCGCTCGACAAGCTCGGCGTGACGGTTCATGTGTTTCGCGTCGGCGAGTACAAGTCCTTCAGCGAGCCCTTCACGCGGACCGACATGTCGGATGCGGATCGCGAGACGTCGCAGGACCTGCTCGAAGGGCTGTGGAACGTGATACGCGAGGATGTCGCGACGAGCCGGCGGATCGAGCCGGAAAAACTCGACGGCTACGTCGACCGCTACGACGACGCGCTCGCCGCGACCGCAGGCGACGCAGTGCGCGCTGCGCAGGACGCCGGCCTCGTCGACAGCGCGAGCACGCGCGACCAGTGGCGCGATCTGCTGAAGACACGGGTCGGTCCGAGCGAGGACGGCAAGGATTTTCTGCACGTCGACGTCGATCGTTACCTCGCGAACCTGCGCGCGCACTGGATTCCCGCGGAGGACAAGGTCGCGGTGCTGGTCGCGCAGGGCGCGATCGTCGACGGCAGCGAGTCCCGTTCCGCGGTCGGCGGCGACAGCCTCGCGAGGCTGATCCGCTCGGCGCGCGAAGACGAGCGCGTGAAGGCGGTCGTGCTGCGCATCGACAGCCCGGGCGGCAGCGCGTGGGCGTCCGAAGTGATCCGGCGCGAGCTCGAACTGACGCGCGAGGCGGGCAAGCCGGTCGTCGCGTCGATGAGTTCGGTCGCGGCGTCGGGCGGCTACTGGATCGCGACCGGGGCCGACGAGATCTGGGCGAGCCCGGCGTCGCTTACGGGTTCGATCGGCATCTTCGCGCTGCTGCCGAATTTCGCCGAACCGCTCGACCGGCTCGGCGTCACCGTCGACGGCGTCGCGACGTCGCCGCTCGCCGGCGCGTTCGACCCCCGCCGTCCGCTCGAACCGCAAGCGGCGAACGCGTTGCAGTTCGGCATCGAACACGGCTACCGGCGCTTTCTCGCGACCGTCGCGAAAGCGCGCGACATGAGCCTCGCCGAAGTCGAGACGATCGCGCGCGGACGGGTGTGGACCGGAGAGTCCGCGAGCAAGCTCGGTCTCGTCGATGAACTCGGCGGACTCGACGCCGCGGTGAAGGCCGCCGCGACGCGAGCCGGGCTGGAACGCTACGAGACGGTCTGGCCCGACGCCGAGGTCGGACCCGGTCAGCGCCTGCTGCAACGCCTCGTTTCGGTCGTCGCGCCGGCCCCCCCCGGCAGCGCCGAATCCGCATTCAGCCGTCTCCTCGGCGAGCTGCGGGAGGACGCCGCCGAATTGTTACGCTGGAACGATCCGAGACATCTCTACACGCATTGTCTGTGCGAAGCGTTGTAGGCTCGACGAACCCGGAAGACATGACCACAGGGTGGCGGCATCCGCGCGCCATCCGCCAGCGTCGGGTTGCGGTTCCGGGCGCAGCCCTGCGGTATGCGTCACCTGTCGGAGACCATCATGCCGAAATCCCGATCGCTTCCCGTCCTCCGCCCCCGTATCGATCCGCTGCCCGTCGCGGCGCTCGTGCTGCCGGTACTGCTCGCTTCCTGCGCCGTGGCGCCGCCGACCGCGGGCGTCGTCGTCGTGCCGCCGGCCGTCGCCGCTGCGATCCCGGATCGCCAGCTGCGCTTCGATCTCGCGAGCGGAGAGTACGGCTGCGAACTCGGCGTGAAGGTCCGCGTCGCACGCGATCCTGCCGACGCGAACCTGCTCGAACTCGGATGGCAGGGACGCTCGGTCGGGATGCGGCGCGATCCGTCGTCATCCGGTCTGCCGCGCTTCGAGGCGCACGACGCCGGCCTCGTGTGGATCGACCTGCCATGGAAAAGCTTGCTGCTCGACGCGAAGGAAGGGCGCCCGCTCGCGACCGAGTGCCGGCCGATCGGCGTTTAGCGGGTCCGGGTGCCCATCGACGACGTGAGCGGGCGCAGTCGTTCCAGGAGCCGGTCGAGCCGGGCGTCGATGTCGACCGGCGCGACCCGAGCGGCTGCGATCGCGTTTTCCGCGGCCGGCTCAGTCGTCGCGCAGGAACAGCGTCAGCAGGTCGTTGAGGAACATCCGGCCGCGCTCGGTGGGGCGGATGTCGTCCGCGGTGACCTCGATGAGGCCGCGCTCGCGCGCCTGGCCGAGTTCGGGTTCGATCACCGCGAGCGGCAGGCCGGTGCGCTCGGCGAAGAGCCGGCGGGGAAAGCCCGCGGTCAGGCGCAGCGCGTTCATCAGGAACTCGAACGGCAACTGGGCGACGCCGACGTCCCGCCGCTCCTGCACGAAGTCGCGCGTCTTCGCGGCGTCGAGGTAGCGCGCCGGATGCTTGTGCCGCATCTCGCGCACGATTCCTGCGTGGCTCGACAACTTGCCGTGCGCGCCGGCGCCGATGCCGAGGTAATCGCCGAAGGTCCAGTAGTTCAGGTTATGCACGCACTCCCGGCCGGGCCGCGCGAACGCCGACGTCTCGTAATGGCGGAAACCGGCGTCCGCCAGCCGCGCTTCGATCGCGTCCTGCATGTCGGCGGACAGGTCCGCGTCCGGCAGCGGCGGCGGTGCGCGGTGGAACGGCGTGTTCGGTTCGAGGGTGAGGTGATAGCACGACAGGTGGCTAACGCCGGACGCGAGCGCGGTGCCGAGGTCGGCGAGCGCCGCGTCGACGGTCTGCTCCGGCAGCGCGTACATCAGGTCGAGGTTCACGCGGTCGAACAGCGCGAGCGCGGTGTCAGTCGCGACGCGGGCTTCGCGTCCGTCGTGGATGCGGCCGAGGCGGACGAGTTGCGCGTCGTCGAAGCTCTGGATGCCGAGCGACAGCCGGTTCACACCGGCGGCGCGGTAGTCGCGGAAACGGCCGGCCTCGACGGTGCCCGGATTCGCTTCGAGCGTGATCTCGGCGAGCGGGTCGAGCGGCAGCAGCATGCGGATGCCGGTCAGCAGACGCTCGAAGCCGGCCGGGGATATCAGGCTCGGGGTGCCGCCGCCGAAGAACACCGAATGCACGCGCCGGCCCCAGACTTGCGGCAGCGCGGTTTCGAGGTCCGCGAGCAGCGCGTCGATGTACGGCGCCTCGGGGATGTCGCCGGTGCCGCCGCGCGCGGTGTGCGAGTTGAAGTCGCAGTACGGGCACTTCCTCACGCACCACGGGTAATGCACGTACAGCGACAGCGGCGGCGACGCGGTAAGCTGCGGCCGGTCCGGCGCCGCGACCGCGGGAACCGGCGCGACCGCGAGCGGGATCACGCGACGCGGGGTCACAGCGGATCGGCGGACAAGCAGGCGAGCAGTTCGCGCATCGCCTTGCCGCGGTGACTCAGCGCGTTCTTCGTCGCCGCGTCGAGCTCGGCCGCGGTCAGCCCGAGCTCGGGCACGAAGAACAGCGGGTCGTAGCCGAAGCCGGCGTCGCCGCGTGGAGCGTCGAGGATCGTGCCGTGCCATTCGCCGTCGGCGATCAGCGGTCGCGGGTCGTCGGCGTGACGCACGAGCACGACTGACGAGTGGAAGAACGCGCGCCGGTCGGCGACGCCGGCGAGGCGCTCGACGAGCAGTGCGTTGTTGCGGGCGTCGGATTTCGGCTCGCCGGCGTAGCGCGCGGACTGGACGCCCGGGGCGCCGCCGAGCGCCGCGACGCACAGGCCCGAGTCGTCGGCGACCGCCGGCAGTCCCGACAGCGCAGACGCGTGGCGCGCCTTCGCGAGCGCGTTCTCGACGAAGGTGGGGTGCGGCTCTTCCGCTTCGGGGATGGCGAAGGCCGACTGCGGCAACACCTCGATGCCGAGCGGCGCGAGCAGCGCGTTCATCTCGGCGGCCTTCTTCGCGTTGTTGCTCGCGAGGGCGAGGCGCCTCGTCATCACGATGTCTCCGCGAGCGCGCGCTTTTGCGCCTCGACGAGGCGGCGGATGCCGGCGTCGGCGAGTTCGAGCAGCGCGTTCAATTCGGCGCGCGAGAACGCCGCGCCTTCCGCGGTCCCCTGGACTTCGACGAAGCCGCCGGAGCCGGTCATCACGACGTTCATGTCGGTGTCGCAGTCGGAATCCTCGGCGTAGTCGAGGTCGAGCACCGGCACGCCCCGATGGACGCCGACCGACACCGCGGCGACGAAGTCGCGCAGCGGGCTCGCGGCGAGCCTGCCCTGCGCGACGAGCTTGTCGAGCGCGTCATGCACCGCGACGCAGGCGCCGGTGATCGCGGCCGTGCGCGTGCCGCCGTCAGCCTGCAGCACGTCGCAGTCGATGATGATCTGCCGCTCGCCGAGCGCGGTGAGGTCGACGACCGCGCGCAGGCTGCGGCCGATCAGCCGCTGGATCTCCTGCGTGCGCCCGCTCTGCTTGCCCTTCGCGGCTTCGCGCGCGCTGCGCGTGTGCGTCGAGCGCGGCAACATGCCGTATTCCGCGGTCAGCCAGCCTTGGCCGCGACCGCGCAGGAACGGCGGCACGCTGTCCTCGACGCTCGCGGTGCACAGCACGCGCGTCGCGCCGAACTCGACGAGGACCGAGCCTTCGGCGTGGCAGGTGAAATGGCGGGTGATCGTGACGGGACGCAGTTCGTCCGGCTGGCGTTGGCTGGGGCGCATCGGGACTTCCTATTTGCTGAACTTCTGTATGGCCTGGTTGATTTCGCTGATCGCGCGCTCGATCTCGTCGTCGCTGATCTCGTAGGAGCCGGCCGGCGCGCGCGTGCGCTCGAAAGTTTCGAGCTGGGTCGTGAACTTGTCGAGCGCCATCGTCTGCGTCGACACCGCGTCGTCCTGGACGTCGATCCCCTCGTCGTGCCAGCACATCGCGATTGCCGACAGGTTGTCGCAACTCGGGCCCGCCAGCGCCTCGGCGCGCGTCATCAGCTTCGGAACCGCGTCCATGACGTTGGTTCCGGCGAACCCTTCGACGAGTCCCTCGTCCTGCAGCGGCCCCCAGACGCCGTCGGTGCACAGCACGAGGACGTCGTCGTCGCGCAGCGGCGTGCGCTTCGAAAACTCGATCTGCGGCGGATGGCTGCCGCCGAGGCAGCTATAGACGCGGTTGCGCTCCGGGTGGCGCCGCGCGTCGGCCGGCGTCAGCAGCCCGTGGTCCATCATCAGCTGGACGCGAGAATGGTCGCGCGTGCGCGCCTCGACCCGTCCTTGGCGCAGCAGGTAGAGCCGCGAGTCGCCCGCGTGCGCCCAGTACGCGACGCCGTTCTGCACGACGCACGCGACGATCGTCGTGCGCGGCGCGTCGGCGAGACTCTTGTCGAATGCGTAGTCGAGGATCGCCGCGTGCGCCCGCGTCAGCGCGCGCGACATGAACATCGCCGGATCGTCGAGCGTCGGGCGCGCTTCGCGCTGGAACGCTTCGGAGATGAACTGCACGCTGATGTGCGCGGCGACCTCGCCGTACAGGTGGCCGCCCATGCCGTCGGCGACGACCATCAGCAGCGCGTCGCGCGAATAGCAGTACGCGAGGCGGTCCTGGTTTGCCTTGCGGCGGCCGATGCGGCTCTCCTGGTAGATCGTGAATTTCACGTGCTTGTCTCAGCTGCGTCCGATGAAGGATTTGATCCGCGCCCCGAGATCGCCGAACCGCGGCACCGCGACGGCCGGCAAGTCGCCGTCGCGCCGCATCAGCGCCTTCTGCAGCGAATACACGCTCTGCGGGCGTCCGAGCGGGTCGAGCTTCAGGCACCAGTCGATCGTCTGCAGCAGCTGCTGCGAATACTGCCCGGCGAAGGTGCGCGCGGTCGGCGCCACGGTGTCGTGTTCGCCGCGCTCGTCCGAGCGCTGCGGCGCGGTGCCGGCGATGCACGCGTAAAGGCTCGCGCCGACGCTGTAGATGTCGCTCCACGGCCCGAGCGCGTCGCGGTTAGAGAACTGCTCCGGCGACGCGAAACCCGGCGTGTACATCGGTTTCAGCATCGGCTGGTCGGCGACCAGCGTCTGACGTGCGGCGCCGAAATCGAGCAGCACCGGTGTGCCGTCGTTGCGCAGGTAGATGTTCGACGGCTTGATGTCGAGGTGCAGCAGCTTGTGCGCGTGGACTTCGCGCAGGCCGTTCAGCATCCGCGCGAACACCGCGCGGACGAAGCCTTCGCGCACCTCGCCGCGGTGCTTCTGGATATATTCGTGCAGCGTGCGGCCCCGCTCGAAGCGCATCACCATGTACACTGTGCCGTTCGCGCGAAAGAAGTTGAGCACCTGTACCACGTTCGGATGCCTCAGCTTCGCGAGCGAGCGGCCCTCCTCGAAGAAGCATTTCATGCCGTAGCGGAAGGCCGACGCGTTTGCGTCCGGCACCTGCGGTTCGATCCCGCCGTCCTTGCGCAGCGCGAGCGAATTCGGCAGGTATTCCTTGATCGCGACCGGCGTGCCGTCGGCGTGGTGGGCGAGATAGACGATCGAGAAGCCGCCGAGGGAAAGCTGCCGCTCGATCCGGTACTGGTCCAGCTGAAAGCCGGACGGCAGAGGGCAGTTGACTTGGGACGGCATCGACAGGGGGAAGGCGGGCTTCCGGCTTTCCGCGGCAATTTCTTGAAGGACCTGCAGTGTAAAGGATCGCGGCAGGTTCCCGGAGACACATTCATGATCCACAGCATGACCGGTTTCGCAGTCCAGACGCGCGACCTCGGGCAGGTGAGCCTGCATATCGAGCTGCGCAGCGTCAATTCCCGCTATCTCGACCTATTCTTCCGCATCGGCGACGAACTGCGGCAGGCCGAGCCAGCGATCCGCGAGAAACTTTCCGCGAAACTCTCGCGCGGCAAGGTCGAATGCCGCCTGAACCTGCATTCGGGCGCCGCCGCCGCGCGCAGCTTGGCGCTGAATGCGGCGCTGCTCGAGCAGCTGTCCGAGGCCGAACACGCGGTCCGCGAGCGCCTGCCGGAAGCGGCCCGGCTGTCGGTCAACGAAGTGCTGCGCTGGCCCGGGATGCTCGCCGACGACGGCGTGAGCTTCGAGCAATTGCAGCCGGCCGTGCTCGAGCTGACCCAGGCGGCGATCGACGAACTGGTCGCGACGCGGCGGCGCGAAGGCGACAAGCTCGCGGCGATGATCCGCGAGCGCCTCGCGCGCATGCACGAACTCGTCGCCCAGGCCGAGCCGCGCGTCCCGGCGATCGTCGCCGACTACCAGGAGCGGCTCGCGACGCGGCTGCGCGATGCCCTCGCGTCGTTCGACGAGGACCGCATCCGCCAGGAAGTCGCGCTCTTCGCTCAGCGCATCGACGTCGCCGAGGAACTGTCGCGGCTCAACACGCACCTCGTCGAAGTCGAGCGCATCCTCAAGACCGGCGGCGCCGCGGGCAAACGGCTCGATTTCCTGATGCAGGAACTCAACCGCGAAGCGAACACGCTCGCGTCTAAGTCCGCGGCGACCGACATCACCGGGGTCGCGATGGAGATGAAGGTGCTGATCGAGCAGATGCGGGAGCAGGTGCAGAACATCGAGTGAGGCTTCCGACGCGCCACCGCCCGCCTGCGCCCTTGCGCTGCGGGCGGTGCGGTCCTACTTGTTCGCGTTCGGGAAGAACAGCTGCTCGCCACCGATCCGGTAGTCGGCGATCGCCTGCTGGCCGGCGGGCGACACGAGCCAGTCGATGAAGCGCTGGCCGGCTGCGCGCTTCACGTGCGGGTGACGCTCGGGATTCACGAGGATCACGCCGTACTGATTGAAGAGCCGCCTGTCGCCCTCGACGAGGATCGCGAGGTCCTGACGGTTCTTGAACGACAGCCAAGTGCCGTGGTCGGCGAGGATGTACGCGTCGAGCGACGCGGCCATGTTGAGCGCCGGGCCCATTCCCGAGCCCGAGTCGCGGTACCACGGCCCCTTCGCCTGTTCGAGGTCGACGTCCGCGAGCTTCCACAGCCGCAGTTCGGCCGCGTGGGTGCCGCTCTTGTCGCCGCGCGACACGAAGGGGGCTTTCGTCGAGTCGATCTTCTGCAGCGCCGCGACGATATCGCGCCCACCGGCGACTTTCGCCGGATCGCTCTTCGGGCCGACGAGCACGAAGTCGTTGTACATCACGTCGCGGCGTCCGACGCCGTGGCCTTCGGCGATGAATTTCTCCTCGGCCGCGCGATCGTGAACGAACACGACATCGGCGTCGCCGCGGCGTGCGCTGTCGAGCGCCTGGCCGGTGCCGAGCGCGACGACTTTGACGGTGATGCCGGCTTCGCTCTCGAATTTCGGCAGGATGTGACCGAACAGGCCGGACTGCTCGGTCGAGGTCGTCGATGACACGACGATCGACTCGGCGTGCGCGCCGGACAGGCCGAGCACGTACGCGGCGGCGATCAGCAGGGGACGGAGAAATGCGGGCATCGGAGCTCCTCGTTCTCAGGATGGAAGAAGTACGGCGGGGACGACGGCAGGACTGCGAAGGGTTTTATCAAAGTCGATATCGTTAAGCCAGCGCGATGCGACGCCGATGACATCCAGTTGTGCAGGCGCGTGCATGGGTGCGCCGCGCCTTCGTCGCGCGATGTCCGCATCGGTCCGTGCGGGTCCCCGCGGGCCTCGCTCGCGGGGGCTGGAAATGGCCTTCCAGGCTGCAAAACCGGGCGTTGTTTTTTGCGGCATGCCGTGCCGCCGGACGGCGGTCCGCGCCGCGCGGAAAGCCGCGGCGGCCTTTTCCGTTAAGCTTCGCGCATGACCGTGAAACTCGACTATCACTTCGTCGCCGGCAGCAGCGAGGCCCTGCGCGGGCACGGACTGCCGTTGCACAACCCGCTGCTCGCGATGCTCGACGCGATCCACGCGCAGGGTTCGATCGCGACCGCGGCGCGCGAACTCGGCCTGTCGTATCGCCACCTGTGGGGCGAACTGAAGAGACAGGAAACGGTGTTCGGGCAACCGCTGATCAGCGGCAGTCAGGGTCGCCCGGCGCGCTTGTCGGCGTTCGGCGAGCGCCTGCTGTGGGCCGAGAAGCGCATTCTCGCGCGGCTGTTGCCCCAGGCCGAAAGCCTCGCCGGGCAGCTCGACCGCGAGCTGCTGCTCGCCGTCGACCCCGCGCTCGGCGTCGTGCCGACCGCGGCGAGCCACGACCTGTTGTTTGGCGCGTTGCGTGAGCGGCTGCTCGGCGCCGCGCGCATGCTGCTCGACGTCGAGTACATCGGCAGTTCGCAGGCGCTGCAACGGCTCAATGCGGGCGTGTGCGCGCTGGCCGGCATCCACTTGCCGGTCGACGATGCGGAGCTGTGCCGGCGCGGCTCGCGACTCCATCTCGGTCTCGGGCGGGAGCTGCGCCTCGGCGTGCACAAGCTGGTCCGCTTTGCGCGCCGCGAGCAGGGCCTGATCGTCGCGCCGGGCAATCCGCTCGGGCTCGCGTCGCTCGAGGATCTCGGCAAAGCGGGCGTCGTGTTCGCCAATCGCGCGCCGGGTTCGGGCACGCGGCTGATCTTCGACGAGTTGCTCGCGCGCAGCGGGGTGCCTGCGCTCGGGCTCTGCGGCTACGACACCGCGGAGCCGACGCATCTGTCGGTCGCGGCGAATGTCGCCGCGGCGATCGCGAACTGCGGCTTCGGCTTGCGCGCGGCGGCCGACTGCTTCGGGCTCGACTTCGTGCCGATCGCGCAGGAGCAGTATTTTCTCGTCTGCCTCAAGCCGGCGCTCGAGACGGCCGCGATGCGCGCCGTGCTCGACGTGCTGGCGAGCGAGGACTTCCGCCGCTTCGCGCGCGCGGTGCCCGGCTACGACGCCGACGCGGCAGGGGAGATCGTCCCGCTGCGCCGCACGCTGCCCTGGTACAAGTGAGGGCGTGCCGTGCTCAGGCGAGCGCCGGACACGCATCGGCCGACGCCTCGGCCCGCGCGCCGACCGCGACGAGCCGCACGCCGTTGCGCTGCGCGGTGATGTCCGCGACGATCGCGAGCGCGATTTCGGGCGGCGTGCGGCTGCCGAGCGGCAGCCCGACCGGGCCGTGCAGCCGGTCGATCTCGGCGTCGGTCAGGTCGAAGAGCTTCAGCCGCTCGCGCCGCCGCTCGCTGTTCGCGCGCGAGCCGATCGCGCCGATGTAGAACGCGTTCGTCTTCAGGGCGTCGAGCAGCGCGAGGTCGTCGAGCTTCGGGTCGTGCGTCGCGCCGACGATCACGGTGCGCCGGTCCGGGCGCAGCGCGAGCACCGCGTCGTCGGGCATCTCCGTCGTCAGCGTCGTGCCCGGCACGTGCCAGCTCGCGCGGTACTCCTCGCGCGGCTCGCTGATCGTCACCTGGTAGTCGAGCGCGAGCGCGAACTCGGCGAGGTAACGCGACAGCTGGCCGGCGCCGATGATCAGCATCCGCCAGCGCGGTCCGAACGCCGACACGAGCGTGCGGCCGTCGAACGCGACCGCCGCGTCCGGCACGTCGGCGAGGAGGTCGACGGCGCCGGTGGCGAGGTCGACGCGGCGCGCGACCATCTCGCCGCGCTCGATCTCGGCGAGCGTGTCGGCGAGCCGGTGGTCGGCGCCGAGTGGTTCGAGCACGAGTTCGAGCTTGCCGCCGCACGGCAGCCCGAAGCGGCGCGTCTGCTCGGCGGTGATGCCGTAGGTGACGTGTTCGGGTAGTGTCGGGCGCTCGGCCCGCAGGCGGTCGAGCAGGTCGTCCTCGATGCAGCCGCCCGACACCGAGCCGACGAGTCGGCCGTCGCCGGCGACCGCGAGCAGCGCCCCCTCGGGCCGCGGCGACGAGCCCCAGGTCCTGACGACGGTCGCGAGCGTGACCGGCACGCCGGCCGCGCTCCATGCGACCGCGTGGCGCAACACGTCGAGGTTGACGCTGTCCATGTCAGCCTCGCGCGTCCCACAGGCGGCGGACGAGGCGCTTCGCGAGCACCGGCGTCGCGCGGCGGCGGTAAGGCACGCTGACGGTCGTCGTCTCCATCGGCTGGATCGCGCGCCGGACGCCGCGCTCGATCGTCGCGAGCGCGGCGTCGTCGAGCGGGCGGCCGACGAGCGCGTCGAGGCCGGCGACGAGTTCCGGCCGCGACGACACGCCGGTGCAGGCGATGCGCAGCGAAGCGAGCACGTCGCCGTCGCGGGCGAGCGCGACCGCGACGCCGGCGAGCGGGAAATCGATCGCGCCGCGCACGCGCAGCTTTTCATAGCCGCTGATCCGGTTCGAAGCCAGCGGCACGGTCACCGCGAGCAGCAGCTCGTCGGTTTCGAGCGCGAGCGCGCGCATGCCGTCGTCGAGATACAGCTCCGCCAGCGGCAGCCGGCGGACGCCGCCGGGGCCGAGGATTTCGGCTTCGGCGTCGAGCGCGAGCAGCGCCGGCGCGACGTCGCCGCTGAACGCCGCGTAGCAGCGCTTCGACTTCGGCGCGACGCGGCAGGTGTCGCCGATGCGCTTGAGGCAGAAGTTGTTGCCGCGCCGCCAGTCCTCGCTCTGGTTGTAGTACTGGCAGCGCGTGTCGAGACACAGATTGCCGCCGAGCGTCGCCGCGTGACGGTGCGTCGGTCCGGCGACGGCGAGCGCGGCCTGCGCGAGCGCCGGCAGCCGCTCTTGCACCGTCGGGTCGGCCGCGAGCGCCGCGAGCGTGACGCCGGCGCCGATACGCAGCGCGTCGCCGTGGTCCTGCAGTTCGCGCAGTTCGGCGATGCCGGCGAGTTCGATCAGGACCTCGGCGTCGACGAGGCCGCGGCGCATGTTCGGCAGCAGGTCGGTGCCACCGGCGATGAAGCGGCTCGCCGGGTGCGCGCCGCGCAGAAGGATCGCGTCGCCGGCGCTGGCCGGACGCAACAGACGGAAATCGGGCAGCGCGCTCATCATGCGGCTCCTTGTTCGGCGGCCGGCACGCTCGCGCCCGCACGCGGTTGGCTGTGGATCGCGTCGAACACGCGATCCGGCGTGAAAGGCAGCGCGCGGATGCGCGTGCCGACGGCGTCCTCGATCGCGGCCGCGATCGCCGACATCACGCCGGCGAGGGGGCCTTCGCTCGCTTCCTTCGCGCCGAACGGCCCGTTCGGATCGATGCTCTCGACGATATGCACTTCGATGTCGGGCGATTCGACGATCGTCGGCACGCGGTACTCGAGCAGGCTCGCCGCCTTGTGGCGCCCGTTCTCGTAGACGGTCTCCTCCGAGATCGCCTGGCCCATCCCCATCCAGATCGCGCCCTGGACCTGGCCTTCGACCGCCATCGGGTTGATCGCGAAGCCGCAGTCGATCGCCGACCACACCTTCTCGACCGTGACCTTGCCGAGCTCGGTGTCCACGCTGACCTCGACCGCCTGCGCGGCGTACGAGAAGCCCATCGTCGAGCCGACCGCGCCGCCGCGCTGCTTGCCGCCCTGGAACTCGATCGGGCACGTGAAGAGGCCCTTGACGGTGAGCATGCCGACGTCGACGAGCGCCTCCTCGACGATGTCGTGGAACGGGATCTGGCGCGACGCATCGCCGACAACCGCGGCCGCCTCGCCGAACCAGTCGACTTCGGCTTCCGAGACTTGCAGGCGTTTCGCGGCCGCGGTGACGAGCAGCGCCTTCAGCTTGCGTGCGGCATCGGCCGCGGCGTTGCCGACCATGAAGGTCACGCGCGAGGAATACGAGCCGTTGTCCTTCGGCGTCAGCGCCGAGTCGGCCGCGACGACGCGCAGCCGGCGATGCTCGACGCCGAGCACTTCGGCGACGACCTGCGTGACGACGGTCGAGGAGCCTTGGCCGATGTCGGCCGCGCCGGTCAGGATCGTCACCGCACCGTCGAAATCGACGCGCAGTGCGATTGTCGCGTGCGGCTGGCCGGTGAAATGCACCGGTTTCGCCGACCCGCTGACGAAGTGCGAGCACGCGATGCCGATGCCGCGCTTGATCGGGCCGTCGCCGCCGGAGCGCGACGCGCGGTCGCGCCAGCCGCTCGCCTGCTCGACCCAGTCGAGGCATTCGGGCAGGCCGTAGCTCATGATCTTCAGGCCGTTGATCGTCTCGGTCGGCGCCGAGAGGAGGTTGCACCGGCGCACCGCGAACACGTCGAGTCCGAGCTCGGCGGCCATCGTGTCGAGCAGCGATTCGAACGCGAAGCGCACGTTTACCGTGCCGTGGCCGCGCATCGCGCCGCAGGGCGGGGTGTTCGTATAGACGCGGTAGCCGTCGTATTTGACCGCGGGAATGTCGTAGAGGCCGTTCAGCAGCGCGCCCGCGTAGAGGATCGACACGATCCCGTAACCGCCGTACGCGCCGCCGCGCTGCACGACTTCGGCCTCGCACGCGGTCATGCGGCCGTCGCGCGTCAGCCCGAGTTTCATCCGGATGTGGCTCTGCGGACGTCCGCGGTGCGTGAGAAAGGCTTCCTCGCGCGTCTGCAGCAGGCGCACCGTGCCGCCCGCCTCGCGGGCGAGGAGGGCCGCGATGATCTCGAAGTTCAGCGTCTCGACGCGGTGCCCGAAGCCGCCGCCGACGAACGGCTTGATGACGCGGATATAGGCGGGGTCGAGCTTCATGCATTGCGCGAGCGACGTGTGCACGTAGTACGGCACCTGCGTCACGGACCACAGCGTCAGGTGGCCGCGTTCGTTGTCCCACGAGGCGAGCGCCGCGTTCGGCTCCATCATCGCGTGGTGGATCTCGGCGCACTCGAAGGTTTCCTCGCGGATCAGGTCCGCGGCGGCGAAACCGGCGGCGCTGTCGCCGAACTCGTGATGCACCTGGCGCTCGATGTTGTCCTTCTTGTTGTCGTGCAGCAGCACGGCATCGGCGGCGCGCGCGTCGGCCGCTTCGAAGTACGCCGGCAGCTCGCGTACTTTCAGCCGGATCAGCGCGAGCGCGGCGTTCGCGGTCGCCTCGTCGATTGCGGCCACCGCGGCGACCGGCTCGCCGATGTAGCGAATGCGGCCGCGTGCGAGCGGGAATTCGTTCTGCGCGATCGGGATCACGCCATAGGGCACGTCGCAGTGCTCGCCAGTGACGATGCCGACGACGCCGGGCAGCGCGAGCGCCTCGCGGACATCGACCTCGAGCAGCTCCGCGTGCGCGTACGGGCTGCGCAGGATCTTGCCGACCAGCGCACCCTGCGCCGGCAGGTCGGCCGTGTAGCGGGCGGTGCCGTTGACCTTCTCGACGCCGTCGATGAGCGGCATGCGGACGCCGACCCCGCGCGGGGCATCCGTGGTGCCGCCGGCGCGGCGCAAGTCGCGATCGGGCGCGTTCATGCCGACACCTCCGCGCAGCGCGCCGCCGCTTCGACCGAGTCGATGATCTTCACGTAGCCGGTGCAGCGGCACAGATTGCCCCCGAGCGCGGCGCGGATCTCGTCGCGCGACGGCTGCGGTGTGCGCCGCAACAGGGCTTCGGCCGCCATGATCATGCCCGGCGTGCAGAAGCCGCACTGCGCGCCGAGCTGCTCGTGGAACGCGCGCTGCAGCCGCGACAGCGTGCCGTCCCGGCCCGCGCCCTCGATCGTCTCGACCCGTCGTCCGGCGACGCTGTGCGCGAGCGTACTGCACGCGAGCCGCGGCTCGCCGTCGACGAGCACCGTGCAGGCGCCGCACTCGCCGCCGTCGCAGCCCTGCTTCGTCCCGGTCAGGCCGAGCGCGTCGCGCAGGTAGTCGACGAGCAGCGCGTTCTCGGCGACCGCGTCCTCGCGCGGCCGGCCATTCACCCACAGGTTCAGCAAACTCTTCATCTCGCCTCCTTCTGCTCCACCCGCCGGGACCTTCCGGCGAATCGTAGATTGTTTGATATCAAATCATTGTGTGGCGATCATAACGCCTTCGCAGGCGGTGGAAAATATGAAATGGAGAACAGAAGTCGCGGCGCCGCGGACGAGCGCGAGCCGCGGTTTCTGCCGACGCTGCGGCGGCACGGGGCGCATCCGGCGGCAAACGAAGGCCGCGCGGGATGCACGCCGGCGACGGCCGTTCGCGGGCATCGAAGAAACCGGGTGCGGAGAATGGGCTTGCACGCGAATCGCCAACGGCTCGGGCACCGCCGTGCGCTCGTCGCGGCCTTCCCTTGGCCGCTACGTTGCAGTCGTACGCCGCCCGCGCCCGTGACCGTTCACACGACTTCCGCACCGGCCTGCAGCCGACGCGCCGGCGCCCCCGGGCGGCGGAATGCTATGTTGAAAGGGCCGTCCCGGCCGGCCGCAAAGGATCGCAATGAACCTGTCCCGCCTCATCCTCATCGCCGCGCTCGTCGCGGTGGCACTGCTGTTCGTGTCGGGGTCGGGCACGCGCTTCGGGCTGTGGGCGTTCCCGGTCGGCTTCCGGCTGCTGAAATGGGCGGCGTATCTCGGCCTCGGCGCCGCTGCGGTCGCGCTCGTCGGCCTCGTCGTGCCGAAGCTGCGCGCCGGTCAGGGCCCGCGGCTCGTCGTCTCGCTCGCGCTCGGGCTCGGCGTCGCGGCGGTGCCGGCGTACTGGCTCGGCGCGGCGGGCAAGCTGCCGCCGATCCACGACATCAGCACCGATCTCGCCGACCCGCCGGCCTTCGTCGCGGTGCTGCCGGCGCGCGGGCCGCAGTCGAACCCGGCCGAGCACGCCGGCGCCGCGGTCGCCGACGCGCAGCGCGCGGCCTACCCCGACATCCGGCCGCTCATTCTTGCGCTGCCGCCGGTCGACGCGTTCGCGCTCGCGCTGCGCGCGGCGCGCGCGATGGGCTGGGAGATCGTCGCGCAGGACCCGGCCGCCGGGCGGATCGAGGCGACCGCGACGACCTTGTGGTTCGGCTTCCGCGACGACGTCGTCGTGCGGGTCACGCCGGCCGATGGTGGCAGCCGGATCGACGTGCGTTCGCTGTCGCGCGTCGGCGTCGGCGACGTCGGCGCGAACGCGAAGCGCATCCGCACCTATCTGTCGAGGATCGCGGACTGACCCGCCGCCGCGTCGTGCGCGCTGCAACGGGCGCGCGGATTTCAGCGACTGCTCGTCGTGGACGTCACGCCCTCCCCCCTGGATTTGCCGTTTGCGCGGCGGGCCCCCGGCTGCCGGCGCCGGGTGTCCGGAACGCCTCGATCCCGTCAGCAACCGGTGATGCACTTCCCGTCGCCGTCGAACGTGCTCGTGCGTCCGCTCAGCGGCAGATGCATCGGCACCTTGAGGGCGTCGGCGAAGCGTGCCGTTTTCGTGCCGGGCACGAGCTTGCCGTCCTTCGTCGCGACCTCGTTCGCATGCGACGCGATCACCGCGTTCGGTTTCACCATCTCGTTGATCACGTAGGCCGCTTCCGCCGGACCGGTCGAGAACGTGCCGCCGATGTTGATCACCGCGAGCTTCGCCTTGTAGAAGCGCCCGACGACGAGGTCCTGTTCCGCGGTGACGCCGGTGTCGCCGGACAGGTAGGCGACGAGTCCGTTCGAGAATTTCAGCACGTAGCCGTTCGGGGGGCCGACGTAGGCGGTCAGGCCGTTGGCTTTCAGCGCTTCGCCGTGGCCGGGGTCGAGGAAGGCCGGGTCGAGGCCGTTGCTGTGGACGGCGGGCACGCTCGCGATCGTGACGCCGCCGACTTCGACGCTGCCGCCGAAACGCAGCGGCTGGACCTGTTTCGGATCGCCGCCGGCCGCCTTCAGCTTGTTCGCGAACAACGTGTGCATCTCGCCGCCGACGACGAGCTTCGCCTTCTTCGCGGCGGCGATGTTCGCCGTGTTCGAGTTCGGCGTCGCCTTCACCGACGCATCCGGCTTGCCGCATTCGCCGGCGTTCGCCGCCGGCTGGTGCGCGTCTCCGAGGTGGTCGCCATGGACGTGGCTCAGCAGCACCGCGTCGATCTTGCCGAGCCGCGGATCGTCCGCTCCGCGCACGGTGCGCCCGGCGTCGTAGAGGATGCGGGTGCCGTCGGGATCCTCGAAGATCATCGCGCGGTCCTGCGCGCAGAACTCGCCGTCATGGCTGCCGAGCGGCGTGACCCTGACGGTGGCGCCGCTGCCGGAGGGCTGGGAATGAACGAGGGCGGGGGCAGATGCCGCGGCTGCGAGCGCGAGCACGAAAACGGAAGGCTTCATTGTTTTTCCTCCTGCGATTCGGACGGACGGCGGAACCGAAGACCCGGTTCGAAGCTTAGACGACCGGACGCCCGACGGCCGGATCGAGGCGGTCTCCGCGGCACCATGGATCCGCAGCGACCGAATGCCGGAAAGCGGTGCCGGGGCGCCGGCGGCGCCGATGAAACAAAGGCTTGCGGGCTTGCCCGGCGTTCGCGGTTATCGTCGGGGAACCTCGGCGGGAATGCGGCGCGGCTTCGCCGATGTGATGTCGGCGAAGTCGCCGCCGGCGTCGATGACAGGGAGAAAACGCCGTGAAAGCACGGAAATCCAGCTGGGTCGGCGCGTGGTTCGACCTTGCGCGCACGACCGCGCGCGCGACTGGAAAGATCAACAAGGCGGCCGGACGCGCGACGGCGAAGCGCGCGGGGCCGGCGCTGCGCAAGGCGGCGACGACGATGTTGACCGGCGTCGTGACGCCGACGCCCGCGCCGTTGCCGGCCGCGCGCGGCGGCGGGCGCTGGGAGGACGGGCGCTGGGGGCTCGGACCGATGGCGATGCGCCGCTACCGGCTGTATCTGCCGCCCGGCATCCGCCGCCCGGTGCCGCTCGTCGTGCTCTTGCACGGCTGCGGGCAGGATTCGGCGAGCTTCGCGGCGACGACGCGGGCGGCGGCGAACGCACGCGCCGGCGGCTACGCGGTGCTGCTGCCGGAGCAGGCGTCCGAGGCGAACCCGAACCGCTGCTGGAACTGGTTCGGGCGCGAGGTCGTCGTCGCGACCGAAGCGGGCATCGTCAAGGCGATCATCGACCACGTCTGCAACGTGCAGCCGCTGCGGCGGGACCGCGTGTTCGCCCTCGGGCTGTCGGCGGGCGGCGCGATGTCGCTGACGCTAGCGCTGCGCTACCCCGATCTCTTCGCCGCGGTCGGCACGCATTCCGGCGCGGTGCCGCACAGCGCGTCGTCGGCGTTGCAGGCCGGCCAAGCGATGCGGGGCCGGCGCTCGCCCGAGCTCGCCCACCTGCGGCACCGGCTCGCCGGGCGTCGCCTGCCGCCGCTCTTCGTGATCCACGGCGAGGGCGACCGCAGCGTCGCGTGGTCGAACGCGGAGGAATCCGTCGCGCTGTGGCTCGGGCTGCTCGCGCCCACGCCCGCGAGCGCGGCCGCCGCGCGGGCGACGCAGCGCGGCGCTCGCCACGCGTACAGCGTCACCGACTGGAAGCGGGATCGACGGGTCTACGTGCGCTTGATCCGCGTCGCCGGGCTCGGCCACGCGTGGAGCGGCGGGGCGGCGAAACAGGCGTTCTCCGACCCGCGCGGCCCGGACGCGCTGAAGCTCGCGTGGCGCTTCTTCGAGGCTTGCATGGCCTGAGCGCGGATCGATGCGGGCGACGGCCGTGACCGCCCGCACCTCCCGTTGCCGCCGGCCGCCGTGCCGGCGGGCGTCGAGGGACGTGGCGCGGGCGGATCCGGAAAGCCTCCCGGCGTCATTCCTCCTCGGGCGGTGCCTCGCCCGGTTCCGCGTCCGGGTCGCTGTTGCCGGTCCGGATCAGCGCCGGCAGCGCGTCGGGGCCGCGGCGGTCCTCGGGCAGCGACTCGACGCCCGACAGGTCCGGCAGCCGGTGCGCGATGCCGACGTGGCAGTCGATGCAGGTGCGCGCGCCGCTCGACAACGACGTGGAATGCGCGCGCGTCGCCCGCGGGCTCTGGCGTGTGAAGTCCATGTATTCGAACTTGTGGCAGTTGCGGCATTCGAGCGAGTTGTTCGCCTTCAGCCGTGCCCACTCGTTCGACGCGAGCTGCAGCCGCATCGCCTCGAACTTCTCCGGCGTGGCGACGGTGCCGAACACCTTGCCCCAGACTTCCTTCGACGCCTGCATCTTGCGCGCGATCTTCGACGTCCAGCGGTGCGGCACGTGGCAGTCCGGACAGGTCGCGCGCACGCCGCTGCGGTTCGTGAAGTGGATGGTGCCCTGCAGCTCCTGATAGACGTTGTCGTGCATCTCGTGGCACCCGATGCAGAACGTCTCGGTGTTCGTCGCCTCGAGGATCGTGTTGAAGCCGCCCCAGAACAGCACGCCGCCGATGAAGCCGCCGACGGTCAGGAAGCCGAGGCTGTAGTGGACCGCAGGGCGCCGGATCACCTGCCAGTATCGGCGCAGCAGCCCGATCATCGCGGCCCCGGCGACTGCGGCGCGGCCTGGCGCGGCGCGCTGCGCGGCACCGACGGCGAGCCGCTGCGGCGCAGCATCGTCTCGACGTCGGTGAAGCGGTTCTCGACGAGCGGCGTCACCGCCGCCTGCGGCACGTGGCATTGCAGGCAGAAGTAGCGCCGCGGCGACAGCTCGGCGAGGTGGTTGCCGTCACGGTCCTGGAAATGCGTGACGCTGATCATCGGCGCCTGGCTCTGCTCGGTGCGCGTGCGCGCGTGGCAGAACATGCAGCGGTTCGCGTTGCGGTCGAGCTGGTAGCCCTCGATCTTGTGCGGCACGACCGGCGGCTGCATCGCGTACGCGCGCGAGCGGCGCACGTCGCTGTTGTCCGGGTTCGTGAGCGGCGGCGGCGTCGCTTCCTCGGGGATCGGCGTCGTGCCGCGCATGCGGTCGTAATGCCCGGGGAGGTCCGCGGGGACCGCGCGCTGCGCGAGCGCGACGCCGGATGCGGCGGCCAGCGCGACCGCGAGCGCCGCGACGCGCGCGAGGGCTGCGAGGAGGGCGCCGGCCGGGAGGGAAGAGCCGGGGCGGGAGGGGCGGTGCCGCCGCGCGACGGGAGACGGTGAGCGCATCGCTTTCTCCTAGACCCTGCGGATATTCACCGCGCACTTCTTGAAATCCGTCTGCAGCGAGATCGGACAGGTCGCGTCGAGCGTCACCTTGTTGATCAGCTGGCTCGCGTCGAACCACGGCACGAACACGAGGCCCGGCGGCGGCTTGTCGCGCCCGCGCGTCTCGACGCGCGTCTTCATCGCGCCGCGCCGCGACACGATCTCGATCTCGTCGCCGCGGCGCACGCCGAGCTTGCGTGCGTCCTCGGGGTGCATGTAGCACACCGCGTTCGGCACCGCGCGGTAGAGCTCGGGCACGCGCCGCGTCATCGAGCCCGAATGCCAGTGCTCGAGCACGCGGCCGGTGCACAGCCAGTACGGGAATTCCTTGTCCGGCTCCTCGGCGGCGGGCTCGTACGGCAGCGCGTAGATCACCGCCTTGCCGTCGGGGTTGCCGTAGAAATACACGCCCTGGCCGGCCTTCACGTAGGGGTCGTAGCCTTCGCGGTAGCGCCAGCGCGTCTCCTTGCCGTTGACGACCGGCCAGCGCAGGCCGCGCACTTCGTGATAGGTGTCGAACGGCGCGAGGTCGTGGCCGTGACCGCGGCCGAACTCGGCGTATTCCTCGAACAGGCCCTTCTGCAGGTAGAAGCCGAACGCGTCGAGTTCGTCGTTCAGGTAGCCGCGCGCGAGGTCGGTCTTCGGGAAACGGTCGACCGCGCCGTTCCGGAACAGCAGGTCGAACAGCGTCTTGTCGCGCCATTGCGGCGCCTGGTCGACGAGCTCCTTCGGCCACACTTCATCGACGCGGAAGCGCTTCGAGAACTCGACGAGCTGCCACAGGTCGGAGCGCGCCTGCCCCGGCGCCTTCACGAGCTGGTGCCAGAACTGCGTGCGCCGCTCGGCGTTGCCGTACGCGCCTTCCTTCTCGACCCACATCGCGGTCGGCAGCACGAGGTCGGCGGCGAGCGTCGTCACCGTCGGATACGCGTCGGAAACGACGACGAAGTTCTGCGGGTTGCGGTAGCCCGGCCACGCCTCCTGCATGATGTTCGGCGCCGCCTGCATGTTGTTGTTGCACATCACCCAGTACGCGTTGAGCTTGCCGTCCTTCAGCATGCGGTTCTGCAGCACCGCGTGGAAGCCGGGCTTGTCGGGGATCGTCCCCGGCGGCAGCTTCCAGATCTTCTCGGCAATCGCGCGGTGCTCGGGCTTCGTGACGACCATGTCGGCGGGCAGCCGGTGCGAGAAGGTGCCGACTTCGCGCGCGGTGCCGCACGCCGACGGCTGGCCGGTCAGCGAGAACGGGCCGTTGCCGGGCGCGGAGATCTTGCCGGTCAGCAGATGCACGTTGTAGAGCAGGTGGCTGCACCAGGTGCCGCGCGTGTGCTGGTTGAAGCCCATCGTGAAGTACGAGACGACGCTTTTCGCGGGGTCGGCGTACAGCTCGGCGAGCCGTTCGAGCCGCTCCTTCGGCACGTTCGACAATTTCGCGACGCTGTCGAGGTCGTACTTCGCGACGAACGCCGCGTACTCGTCGAAGCTCATCGGCTTGCCGCCGCCCGGGTCGCCGACGTTCTTCGCCTGCTGCAGCGGATGCTCCGGCCGCAGGCCGTAGCCGATGTCGGCGTTGCCGAGCACGAAGCGCGTGTTGCGATTGACGAACTCGCGATTGACCTTGCCGCTGCGGATGATGTGGTTCGCGATGTAGTTCATGATCGCGAGGTCGGTCTGCGGCCGGAACGTCATCGTGAAGTCGGCGAGGTCGTAGCAGCGGTGCTCGAACACCGACAGTACCGCGACCTCGACGTGCGGCGCCGACAGTCGCCGGTCGGTCACGCGAGTCCACAGGATCGGGTGCATCTCGGCCATGTTCGCACCCCACAGCACGAACGCGTCGGTCTGCTCGATGTCGTCGTAGCAGCCCATCGGCTCGTCCATGCCGAAAGTTCGCATGAAGCCGGCGACCGCGGAGGCCATGCAGTGGCGCGCGTTCGGGTCGATGTTGTTCGAGCGGAAGCCGGCCTTGTAGAGCTTCGACGCCGCATAGCCTTCCCACACCGTCCATTGGCCCGATCCGAACATGCCGACCGCGGTCGGGCCCTTGTCCTTCAGCGCCTTCTTGAACTGCTCGGCCATCACGTCGAACGCGCGCTCCCACGACACCGGCTGCAGCTCGCCGTTCTTGTCGTACTGCCCGTTCGTTTGGCGCAGCAGTGGCTCGGTCAGCCGGTCCGCGCCGTACATGATCTTCGACAGGAAGTAGCCCTTGACGCAGTTGATGCCGCGATTGACTTCGGCGTTGATGTCGCCATGCGTCGCGACGACCTGGCCGTCCTTGACGCCGACATTGACGCCGCAGCCGACGCCGCAGAAGCGGCACGGCGCCTTGTCCCACTTCAGCTGGGTCAGCAGGCGCTCGGTGACGATGTTCTGCCCGAGCGCGTCGGGCGGCAGGCCCGCGGCGGCCGCGGTCGCCGCGGCGGCCGAGTGCTTAATGAACTCCCGGCGGGTCAGTTTCATTGGACATTTCCTCCTCCATCGCGCCGACGGATTCGGCGTGCTGGTATACGAGTGCGACGTTCAGGACGCCCGGCAGCGCGCGGATGCGGTCGATCCGGTCGACGACTTCGGCGGCCGTCGCGCATTCGGCGACGACGACGAGCCGGCCGTCGGCGACCGACGGCACTTCGAGTCCCGGCATCGCGCGCACCGCGTCGGCGATGCCCGCGCAGGCCGCGCGGCGCACCTGGACGAGGATGCCGGCGATGTGGATTTCGGCGGGCGGCGCGGGGGCGGCGATCGGCATCATGCGGTCGGGAGCTGCCCGCTCAGCAGCTGGAACATCCACATCGCGAAACCGTACCCACCGACGATGAGGATCGCGAGCACCGGGGCCATCACGATCGCGAGGAACAGGAAGCTGCGCAGTTCTTCCTGCCGGGTCGAACGGGCGGTCGGTTGCGGGGCCATGTCATTGCTCCGGTCGAGGACGACGCGGCGGGCATGAGCGCGCAAACCGCCGCCGGCGTCGGCGCGACGCGCTGCAATCGCCGTTCCCGCCCCGGGCGGCGCGGCGTGCGGAGTGCGGGGCGGTCCGTGCGGACCAAAGGCCGGAGTCGCGCCGCGGCGGCGGGTGCCGGGGCCCGTGCCATGCCGGGCGCCGCGACGGGCGGTCAGGGCGGGCTTGCAGGATGTGCAAAAACTGCCGGAAATTCTTGCAACGCTTCCGGCCCGCAGCGCGGCGCCGGCCGGCTAGGCTCCCGCCGGCGCGACGTCCGCGCCGCGTTCGGCGAGCAGTTCGCGCAGGATCGAGCGGTGGCAGTGCGCCTCGTTCTCGCAGTAGCAGCCGACCGAGAAATTCGTCTGGCGCGACAGCGCGGCGAGCACGTCGAGCGCGTGGCTGTGCTCCGTCGTCGCCATCTCGGCCTTGTAGTGCTTCGCGAACGCCTGCCAGTCGGCGGGCGTCGTCGCGTGCTGCGCGAGCTTCACGGTTTCGGGGCTCGGCGACAGGTTCGGAAACCACACGTCGTACCAGTCGTGCGACGCGAAGTCGGTTTTCGGCACGCCGCGCGGCGGGCGCCTCACCGTGCCGATCCGCAAGCCTTCGTCCTTCGCCCGGGGTGTGCCAAGCCGCACGATTCGCACCACCATGTCGTCGTCCCTCCGCGCGTCGTCCTGCCGATACGTGGCAATCGGACGAGCAGTGCGCGGCGCCAGCGCCGGCCGCTTGCGCTCAATCGCTCGCCCCGAACTCCTTATAGACCTTCTCCACCGCTTCTGCGCCGTAGCGCCGTTCGAGGCGCCGTACGACGAAGTGTCCGCGCGCCATGTCCTGGAAATGGTCGATGAACAAGGTGTTGATGATGGCGCCGCCGATCGCGCCGACGACCGGCACCGCCTGGGCCGCCACTTTCTGCGAGACGTTGATCGAGAAGCGCGACGCGACCTGCGCGATCAGCTGGACGATCGCCGGCGCACCCTTGTGCAGCGCGCCCCGCTGCGCGAAGTGGCGCGCCGCGTCCGAGACCGCGCGCGCCATCGCCGCGCGCGCGGCGAAGTAGCCGGCTTCGGCCGCGTCGTCCTTGCCCGACCGCCCGCCGAGCGCGAGCACCTGCACGCATTGCAGCCGCGCCTCGGCGCTCGCGAGGTCCTCGCCCTCGCTGCGCGCGATGTCGGCGATCGAGCGCAGCATGATCGTCGTCGACAGCGGCAGTTCGATCGCGAGCGCGGCGAGCCCGAACGCGCCGCCCGCCGCGCCGGCGGTGCCCGCCGCGATCTTGTGCCAGCGGTTCGATGGCGACGGCGCGGCGCCGGCTGCGGCCGCGTCGAGCGTGCGCAGCGCGACGTCGAGCGAGGTCGCGATCGCCCGCCGCGTCGCGTCGTTCACCGCGTCGCTCCAGCGCTTGGGCAGCATCGCGAAGCCGCGTTCGAGCGGCGAGCCGACGACGTCGCTGATCTTCGCCGCGAGCCCCGGGTTTTCGAGGAGCACGCGCGCGGCGCGCAGGTCGTCGAGGTCCTTCGAAGTCAATGGCATCCGCAGCTCCGGTAACAGCTGTCAGAGGTTCGGCGGCGACGCCGGTTCCCGCGCGGGGCCCCGCAGCCGTCGCGCATCAATGGTCGCGTTGCTTCGCCGTTCGCGCCGGTTTATCTTCCCGGGCTTTGCGATTGCCGCCCTGTCTTGCCGTGGAACCCCCCGATGACGATCCGCCCGACGCGCACCCCGCGTCCGACTCCCGCCCGCCTTCCGGCCGCCGCGCCGGCCCGCGGCCGATGAGCGCCCAGCTCGGGCTCGGCCTGCGCGATGTCGCGGCGCTCGGCCAGGTGTTCACGCCCGACGCGGTCGTGCAGGCGATGCTGCGGCTGCGGCGCAACCGCGGGCGCACGCTCGAGCCCGCCTGCGGCGACGGCGCGTTCCTGCGCCATCTGCCGGACACGGTCGGCATCGAGTTCGACGCCGCGCACTGCCCGCCCGGCGCGCTGAACGTCGATTTCTTCGCGTACCCGGTCGCCGAGCAGTTCGACACGATCCTCGGCAATCCGCCGTACGTGCGCTTCCAGGACATTCCCGCCGCCACGCGCAAGCTGCTCGTCGCCGAGCATTTCGACGGCCGCTCGAACCTGTACCTCTTCTTCATCGAGAAGTGCGTGCGCCACCTCGCGCCCGGCGGCGAGCTGATCTTCATCACGCCGCGCGACTTCCTGAAGGTCACGTCGGCGGTCAAGCTCAACCGGCTGCTGTTCGCGAGCGGCACGATCACCGACGCGATCGAGCTCGGCGATGCGCGCGTGTTCGACGACGCGGTGCCGAACTGCCTGATCTGGCGCTTCGAGAAGGGCCGGTTCGACCGCGCGATGCGTCACGCCGAGATCGGCATCGCCGACGACCTCGCCGCCGCGCTCGCCGCGCCGCGCTGGCAGACACGCCATCTGATCGAATGCGCGGGGCACCTGATGTTCGCGCGCGGCGACTATCCGCTGCGGCTGTCGGACGTCGCGTTCGTCAAGGTCGGCGCGGTGTCGGGCGCCGACGACCTGTATGCCGATGCGGTCCCCGGCAATCGCGACTTCGTCTGCTCGTCGACGGTCAGGACCGGCGAGACGCGGCGGATGCTGTGGGTCGCGCCCGAGGACCCGCCGCCGCCCGCGCTGCAGCCACATAAGGCGCGGCTGATCGCGCGTCGCGTGCAGCCGTTCGACGAATCGAACTGGTGGCACTGGGGGCGCGGCTACTACCAGTCGGAGCGGCCGCGCGTGTACGTGAACGGCCGCACGCGCGCGCCGCAGCCGTTTTTCCTGCACGACTGCCGGCACTACGACGGATCGGTGCTCGCGGTCTTCCCGCGGTGCGAGGACGTGGATCCCGCCGCGTTGCGCGACGCGCTGAACGCCGTCGACTGGGCCGACCTCGGCTTCGTCTGCGACGGCCGCTTCCTGTTTTCGCAGCGCAGCCTCGAAAATGCGCCGCTACCGGAGCACTTTCGCGCGTTCGCGGCGGTCTGAGCCATACGGGAATGCGGGACGACTGCGTAGTGTAAGATTGGCCGCAATTCAAATTGCCGCGGCGCGTTCGCGGTCTTTTCCGGGAAATTTTTCCATGGTGCCTCATCTGACTACCGCCTTGAGCGGCCCGCTGCTGGAACTGGAAAAGCGCTTCCTCGACCAGGCGACCGAAATCGAGCGCTGGATGCGCGCGCAGTGGCAGGATCATCTGCCGCCGTTCTACGGTTCCACGGACCTGCGCAACTCGGGCTTCAAGCTCGCGCCCGTCGACCTGAATCTCTTCCCGGGCGGCTTCAACAACCTCAACGACGCGTTCATGCCGCTGTGCGTGCAGGCGGCGCAGGCGGCGATCGAACGGATGTGCCCCGACGCGCGCGAGCTGCTGCTGATTCCCGAGAACCACACGCGCAACCAGTTTTACCTGCAGAACGTCGCGAAACTCGTGTCGGTGCTCGAGCTGACCGGGCTCGACGTGCGCATCGGCTCGCTGCTGCCCGAGATCAACGCGCCGACGACGCTCGAACTCGCCAACGGCAGTTCGCTGACGCTCGAGCCGCTCGAACGGCGCGGCGGCCGGATCGGCCTCGCGGGCTTCGAGCCCTGCGCGGTGCTGCTCAACAACGACCTGTCGGGCGGCGTGCCGCCCATCCTCAAAGGCCTCGACGACCAGTGGCTGATCCCGCCGCTGCACGCGGGCTGGCACGCGCGCCGCAAGTCGGTCCACGCCGCCGCCTACGACCGTGTCGCGCGCGAATTCGCCGAGCTGATCGGCATCGACCCGTGGCGCATCAATCCCGAATTCGGCGTCTGCGGCCAAATCAACTTCCAGGAGCGCACCGGCGAAGAATGCCTTGCCGACCAGGTCGACGGGCTGTTGCGCCGCATCCGCGACAAATACCGCGAGTACGGCATCACGGAGACGCCGTTCGTCGTCGTCAAGGCCGACGCGGGCACCTACGGGATGGGCGTGATGACGGTGCGCGACGCGTCCGAAGTGCGCGGCCTGAATCGTCGCCAGCGCAACAAGATGAGCGTCGTCAAGGAAGGCCTCGAAGTGCATGAGGTCATCATCCAGGAAGGCGTGCACACCTTCGAGACCGTCGACGACGCGGTCGCCGAGCCGGTCGTCTACATGATCGATCACTACGTCGTCGGTGGCTTCTATCGCGTGCATACCGAACGCGCGCGCGACGAGAACCTCAACGCGCCGGGCATGCACTTCAAGCCGCTCGCATTCGAAACCTGCTGCTCGCTGCCCGACTGCCGCCAGGGCCCGGACGCGGCGCCGAACCGCTTCTATGCGTACGGCGTCGTCGCGCGCCTCGCGCTGCTCGCCGCGTCCGTCGAGATCGAGGAAACCGCGCCCGCCGAAGCCGAACTCGTCGCCTGAACGGACGGCGCGAGTCGATCAACAAGAAACCGCAGCCAGCGGACCGAACAGGGCGAAACCTTATGTCGCGAAACCTGAAACTCGCCTTCATCGTCGACCCGCTGCACGGGCTGAAGGCCTACAAGGATTCGAGCATCGCGATGATGCGCGAAGCGCATTCACGCGGCCACGCGGTGTTCGCGATCCAGCGCGAGGCGCTGACGTGGCGCGACGGCGTCGTCGCCGCCCGCGCCCATGCGATCCGCACGCGCGCGGACGACCGCGGCTGGTACGACATCGGCGAAGACGCGGTGCAGCCGCTCACCGCGTTCGACGCGGTCGTGATGCGCCAGGACCCGCCGTTCGATTTCGAATACATCACCGCGTCGTGGCTGCTCGAGCGCGCGGTCGCGGGCGGCGCGCGCGTATTCAACGATCCGCGCGCGATCCGCGATCACTCCGAGAAGCTCGCGATCACCGAATTCCCGCAGTTCACCGCGACCACGCTCGTCGCGCGCGATGCGGCCGACTTGAACGCGTTCATCGACGAGCTCGGCGACGTGATCCTGAAGCCGCTCGACGGCATGGGTGGGAGCCAGATCTTCCGCGTCACTGCCTCCGACCCGAACCGCAACGTGATCCTCGAGACGCTGACGCACGAAGGCCGGCGCACGATCATGGCGCAGCGCTACCTGCCGGCGATCGCCGACGGCGACAAGCGCGTGCTGATCATCGGCGGGGAGGTCGTCCCGTACGCGCTGGCGCGCATCCCGAAGGCCGGCGAGACGCGCGGCAATCTCGCCGCCGGCGGACGTGGCGTCGCGATGCCGCTGACGCCGGCCGAGCGCGAAATCGCCGAAACCCTCGCGCCGATCCTGTGGGCGCGCGGCCTGATGGTCGTCGGGCTCGACGTCATCGGCGGCCAGCTCACCGAGATCAACGTCACCAGCCCGACCTGCTTCGTCGAGATCGCGGCGCAGACCGGCTTTTCGGTCGCGGGGCTGTTCGTCGACCGGCTCGAACGGGCCTGCGCCTGATGCCGCGACGCCGGTTCGCCGGCCGCCCGGCGGCGGTGATTGTCGCGTTCGTGTTCGCCGCGCTGCTCGCCGCGTGTTCGCCGCCGCAGCTCTTTCACCAGGAAGCCTACGTGTTCGGCACGCGCGTCGATCTCACCGTGTACGGCGAGTCGAACGAACGCGCGGCCGACGCGATGGGCGCGGTGCTTCAGGAGTTCGACCGGCTGCACCACGCGTATCACGCGTGGCAGCCGTCGGAGCTAACCGCGCTGAACGAGGCGATCGCGAGCGGCAAGGCCGCGGTCGTGTCGGACGAACTCGCCGCGATGCTGGCCGACGCGCAGCGGCTGTCGGCGACGGGCGACGGACTCTTCAACCCGGCGATGGGCGGACTGATCGCGCTGTGGGGGTTCCACAGCGACGAGTTCGTGCCGCGCCTGCCCGACGCGGGAGCGCTGCAGTCGATCGTCGAAGCGCGTCCGCGGATGTCCGACCTCGTGATCACCGGCAATCGCGTCGAAAGCCGCAATCCGATGGTCCAGCTCGATCTCGGCGGCTACGCGAAAGGCTATGCGCTCGATCGCGCGATCGCCATTCTCAAGGACAAGGGCATCGGGAACGCGCTCGTTAACATCGGCGGCAACGTCATGGCGCTCGGCAAGAAGGGCGACGTCCCGTGGCGGCTCGGCCTGCAGCATCCGCGCGCGCCGCGCCCGCTCGCGACGCTGCCGCTGTATGACGGCGAGGCGATCGGCACGTCGGGCGACTATCAGCGCTATTTCGAACTCAATGGCTACCGTTACTCGCATCTGCTCGATCCGCGCACCGGCGGCCCCGCGCACGAGTCGCAATCGGTGACGGTGCTGGTGATGCCGCGCGACGGCGCGGGCACCTTGTCGGACGCGGCGAGCAAGCCCGCGTTCATCGCCGGCGATAACTGGCGCGAATACACGCGCCGCTTCGGCATCGACCACGCGCTGCGCGTCACCGCCGACGGACGCATCGAAGTCACGCGCGAGCTGCGCGCGCGGCTGCAGTTTCCGTCCGATCCGCCGCCGATCACGGTCGTCGACTGAGCTGCGACGATGCCGCCGCGCCCCCATCTCGACCGCTTCGCGATGAGCCTGATGGTGCTGCTATGCACGGTCTGGGGCCTGCAGCAGGTCGCGATCAAGCTCGCGAACGCCGGCATCTCGCCGGTGTGGCAGGCAGGGCTGCGCTCGATCGGTGCGACCCTGATGGTGTGGGGGTGGGCGAGCATGCGCGGGGTGCGGCTGTGGACGGCCGACGGCACGCTCGCGCCCGGCCTCGTCGCGGGCTTGCTGTTCGCGATCGAGTTCGCGCTGATCTTCTGGGCACTCGAATTCACGAACGCGTCGCGCGGCGTGATCTTCCTCTACATGGCGCCGTTCTTCGTGGCGATCGGCGCAGTCTGGCTGCTGCCGCACGAGGCGATGCGCCGCGCGCAGTGGATCGGGATGGCGCTCGCGTTCGCCGGCGTCGTGCTGCTGTTCGGCGAGAACCTGCTGCTGCCGGCGGGCCGCGCGTGGATCGGCGACCTGATGATGGTCGTCGCCGCGATCCTGTGGGCGGCGACGACGCTGACGGTCAAGGTCACCCCGCTCGTGCGCGCGCCGGTCGAAAAGACGCTGCTGTACCAGCTTGGGGTGTCGGCCGCGGTGCTGCCGTTGCTGTCGCTCGCGTTCGGCGAGCCCGGCGTCTTCGCACCGACCCCGGTCGTGTGGGCGAGCCTCGTGTTCCAGACGGTGGCCGTCGCCGGCGCGAGCTACCTCGCGTGGTTCTGGCTCATCAGCCAGTACCCGGCCACGCGGCTGTCGTCGTTCTCGTTCCTCACGCCGGTCATGGGCGTGCTCGCGGGCGGCATCCTACTCGGCGAAGCGCTGACCCCTGCGGTGTTCGCCGCGCTCGCGCTCGTCGGCAGCGGGATCTGGATCGCGAACCGGACGGCGCCGGCGCCGCCGCCGGACCGTCGCTGAAGAGCCGGCGCCGGCGCCCGGCTCACGAAAACCCCGAACCTGCGCAGCGTTCCGCTCCGCTCCACGCCGCTCCACGCCGCGGCGCGTCACGACTTCGCCGGTTCGCCGTGCGGTCCGTCGCCCCGCTCGACCGTCGGCGGGGTCGTAGCGCCGGTTGCCGCGGCTTCCGCGCGCAGCCAATCGGCGAAGCGGGCGACTTGCGGCCGCTGGCTGCCCGGCGCGCGGACGAGCCAGAACGCGCGGCCGGTGACTTCCGCCCGGCCGTCGCCGACGATCTTCAGCTGCCCGCCGGTGACCAGGCGGTCGACGAGCTGCGCGCGGCCGATCGCGATCCCCTGTCCGGCGACCGCGGCCTGGATCAGCTGATCGTACTGGTTGAACACCAGCACCGCGCGCGGGCGCACGCCGTCGAGCCCCAGGGTCGTCAGCCAGTGCCCCCAGCGCAGCCACGGGTAGCGGATGTCGTCGTAGTCGAGCAGCACGGTGTCGGGCAGCGTCTCGCGGTCGAGCGGGCGGGCGGCGAGCGCGGGGCTCGCGACCGGCACCGTCGATTCGCCGAATAGCGGTTCCGCGCCAGCTGGCGCGTCGTGCTCGGCGCAGTAGCGCACCGCCAGATCGATGCCTTCGCGCGCGAGGTCGAGGACCCGGTTGTCCGCGGCGAGGCGCACGTCGATCTCGGGATGCAGGTCCTGGAAACGCGACAGGCGCGGCACGAGCCACAGCGCCGCGATGCCGATCGTCGCGGTGACGGTGACCGGGCGCGCGACCGGCCCACGCAGTTCCGCCGCGAGATTCGCGTACTCGGCGAGCCAGCCGTCGGCCGCCATCGCGAGCCGTGCGCCGGCGGGCGTCAGCGCGAGACTGCGGATACCGCGAACGAACAGCGGCACGCCGAGCGCGGCTTCGAGGGCCTGCACCTGCCGGCTGATCGCCGACTGCGTCAGGAACAGCTCTTCGGCCGCGCGCGTGAAGCTCAGATGCCGTGCGGCGGCAACGAAGCCGCGCAGCGGTTCGAGGGGCGGAAGGTGTGCAAGAGGACTATGCATGAATGTGGCGCATGGTTGAGATGCCGATTACGCGTTTGTAAGCCCAGCGATGAAAGTACAAGCTGCGATCACCGTGGCAAAGAAGGATGCGTCAAAGGCATCCGTTACGGCCCGGAAAGGAGCTTAGCATGGACACCCGTTCCGAATTCCGGTACGTCGTTCTCGCACCCCGCGACGTGTTCGTGCTGGACACGCCGAACCCCGTCGAGATCGTCGCTCGCAGCGGCTGCGTGTGGCTGACACAGGCCGGCGATTCACGCGATGTCGTCCTGCGCCCGGGGCAGTCGTTCGCGATGCCGCGCGCGGTGGATGTCGTGATCACCTCGCGCGGTGCCGCGGAACTCGTCGTCGCGCACGCGAAAAGGCGGGCATCCGACAGCTTTCGGCAGGGCACGCCGATGCGACTTGTCGCCGCGCTCGTCGCTAAGGCCCTTTCGCGCGCCGTGGTCCGCGGCGCCGGCCGACGCCTTGCGGCGCGGCTTCACCTCGGACCGCCAGCGCAGCCGGGAATGGACTAAAGTGCAACGACGCGTACGGACGGAGGGCAGGGCATGGCGCGGCCGCGGATCGAGTTCTGGTACGAGTTTGCGAGTTCCTATTCCTACCTCTCGGTGATGCGCATCGAACCGCTCGCCGAAGCGGCCGGCGTCGATCTCGACTGGCGGCCGTTCCTGCTCGGGCCCGTGTTTCTCGCGCTCGGATGGAACGACTCGCCGTTCAACATCTATCCGCCGAAGGGGCGTTACATGTGGCGCGATCTCGACCGCCTCGCGGACAAGTACGGCCTGCCGTTCCGCGTCCCGAGCCGGTTTCCGCGCGACGGCCTGCTCGCCGCGCGCGTCGCGCTGCTCGGTGCCGACCCGGGCTGGATCGCACCGTTCTCGCGCGAAGTGATGCGCGCGAACTTCGCCGACGATCGCGAGATCGGCGAGCCGACGGTCGTCGCCGAGATCCTCTCGGGACTCGGCTTGCCCGCAGGCGAGCTGCTCGCTGCGGCGCTCGTCGAAGACAACAAGATCGCACTGCGCCGCCAGACCGAGCAGGCGACCGTCCATGGCATGTTCGGCGCGCCGAGCTTTCGTGTCGGAGAGGAGCTGTTCTGGGGCAACGACCGCCTCGAAGATGCGCTCGATTGGGCGACCCGCGGGGTGCCGGCCGGTCGCTTAGATCTGCCCGATGCGTCACGGGCGGAACGACCGCCGCCCGATCGATGAAGCTCCGTCGCGTTGTCCGCCAGGACGACGATACGATCCCGAAGGACGATGTCTCGGGCCGCAGAGGGACGCGCCGTAGTTGCCGGTGAACGGCCTGGCGAACTATGACGCCGAGAAGGTTCGATCGGTAAAGCAACGGCGCGGCCGTTATTGGTATGCTCGCGCCCGCCGTCCGGGATCGCGCGGACGGCCCCCTTTCGACTGCCGGAAACCTCGATGAAAGCGATCCTCGTTGCGCTGCTGCTGTCCCTTTCCCTCGCGACTCCCGCGTCGGCGGCGACGCCCGGCGAAGTGCCGGTCGGCGGCCTGCTCCGCGATGCGGAGATGCGCGGGCTGTCGGGCAAGCCGGCGACGCTCGCCGACTTTCGCGGCAAACCGCTGATCATCAACGTCTGGGCCAGCTGGTGCGCGCCGTGCCGGGATGAAATGGCGTCGCTCGACCGGCTCGCGCGGCGGTACGGCGGCGGCAAGCACTTCAACGTGATCGGCATTTCGACCGACGACTACAGCGACCGCGCGAAAGCCTTCCTGCAGCAGGCCAATACGTCGTTCCCGCACTTCATCGACAGCCGCCTGTTCCTCGAAAACATGCTCGGCGCGGACCGCATCCCGCTGACGCTGCTGATCGACGCCGACGGGCGCATCCTGCACAAGATCTACGGCGCGAAGGAATGGGACAGCCCGGAAGCGGTCAAGGCGATCGGACAGGCGTTCGGCGCGAAGCTGTGACGCGCGGCGGACGGCCACCGCCCATTCCGCTCCGCCATATCCAACGCGAAGCGGGTTCCCGCTCGTGTCGCGGGTAGCTGTCGCTGCGGCAGAGACCGCTTTCCCGTCGGTTCAGTCGCGCGCCTTCCGCGCCGCTTCCGCTTTTTCCGCTTCGCGCTCGCGAATGCGCTCGTCGTAGCGCTCGCGGTCGCGCCTCGCCTTTTCCGCGCGCTCGGCGGCGTCGGCCGCGGCTTTCCCGCGTTCGCGCGCCTTCTCCGCGTCCTGCGCGCGCCGCTCCGCCTGCGCCGCCGCGGCTGCACGCTCGGCTTCGATCTGCCGTTCGCGGCGGATCGCGTCGGCGTCGACCGGGGCGTCCGCGCCGGCGGGCGCCCCTTTCGTGGGTGCCGCCGACGGCGCGATCGGCCTCGGTTCGGTCGGCGCCGCGGGAGTCGGCGCCGTCGCCGGCGCGGTCAGGCCGCGCTCCTGCGCGAGGCGTTGCCGCTCGGCGACTTCGAGCCGGCCCGCTTCCGCTTCGAGATCGCGCGCCTTGCGGATCGATTCGAGGCGCGTCTCCTTCGCGTTCGCGAGGCAGCGATTGACGAGAAAGCGCTCGTAGCAGCCGGGTTCGGTCGCGCGCAGCGTGTCGTCGGCCTGGTCGCGCAACGCCTTCGCGTCGCTGCGCAGCGCTTCGGCGCGTTCGAGGTCGCCCTCGGCGGCGCCGACAGTGGCGGCGAACGCGGCGAGCAGCAACGGCGGCAACAGACGATGGATCATCGGCATTCGGCGTGAGTCCGTTGGGGGTTGCGTAGAATAACGTCTTTGCCCTTCGATTCGCTGACGTGATCCAGTTCCGCAACCTCCGCCTCGCCCGGGGCGCCAAAATTCTCGTCGATGCCGCTTCGCTGCAGATCCACCCCGGCTGGCGGGTCGGCCTGACCGGCGCGAACGGCTCCGGCAAGTCGAGCCTGTTCGCGCTGCTGCGCGGGCAGCTGCACCAGGACCAGGGCGACCTCGAGATCCCCGCCGGCTGGCAGATTGCGCACGTCGCTCAGGAGACGCCCGCGCTCGCGAAGGCCGCGATCGAGTACGTATTCGACGGCGATGCCGAGCTGCGCGACGTCGAGGCCAAGCTCGCGGCCGCCGAAGCCGCGCACAACGGCGCGCATATCGGCGAACTCCACGCACGCCTGCACGAGATCGGCGGTTATGCGGCGCGCTCTCGGGCAGCGGCGCTGCTCGACGGACTCGGCTTCGTCGCCGGTGACGCCGAACGGCCGGTGTCGGACTTCTCCGGCGGCTGGCGGATGCGGATGAACCTCGCGCAGGCGCAGATGTGCCGCTCGGATCTGCTGCTGCTCGACGAGCCGACGAACCACCTCGACCTCGACGCGGTGCTGTGGCTCGAGCAGTGGCTGCGCGACTACCGCGGCACGCTCGTGCTGATCTCGCACGACCGCGAGTTCCTCGACGCCTGCGTCACGCACGTCGCGCACATCGAGTCGCAGCGGCTGACGCTCTACACCGGGGGCTATTCCGACTTCGAGCGCCAGCGCGCCGAGCGCCTCGCGCAGCAGCAGTCGCTGTACGACAAGCAGCAGCGCGAGATCGCGCACATCGAGGACTACATCCGCCGCTTCCGCGCGAAGGCGACGAAGGCGCGCCAGGCGCAAAGCCGCATCAAGGCGCTCGAACGCATGGAGCGCATCGCCGCGGCGCACGTCGACACGCCGTTCTCGTTCAGCTTCCGCGACGGCCCGGCGGCCCCCGATCCGCTGCTGCAGATCGAGGACGGCGCGGTCGCGTACGGCGAGCACACCGTCCTCGACCGCGTGCGCCTGACGCTGCGCCCCGGCGAGCGCGTCGGCCTGCTCGGCCGCAACGGCGCCGGGAAATCGACGCTGATCAAGCTGCTCGCGGGCGAGCTCGGGCTCGCCGCCGGCAGCCGCAGCGAAGGCAAGGGCCTCGCGATCGGGTATTTCGCGCAGCACCAGCTCGAGACGCTGCGCCCGGACGAATCGCCGCTGCAGCATCTGATGCGTCTCGATCCGCGCACGCGCGAACAGGAACTGCGCGACTACCTCGGCGGCTTCGATTTCCGCGGCGACGGCGTCGGCGGCACCTCCACTCCCGCGACGACGCCCTGCGGCAGCTTCTCGGGCGGCGAGAAATCGCGTCTCGCGCTCGCGCTGATGATCTGGCAGCGGCCGAACCTGATGCTGCTCGACGAGCCGACCAACCACCTCGACCTCGAGATGCGCCACGCGCTGACGCTCGCGCTGCAGGACTACGAAGGTGGCATGGTGCTCGTGTCGCACGACCGCGCGCTGCTGCGCGCGACCTGCGACCGCTTCCTGCTCGTCGATGACGGGCGCATCCAGCCGTTCGACGGCGACCTCGACGACTACCGCGACTGGCTCGCCGAACGCCGCGCGCAGGCGAGCGAAGCGGCGAAATGTCCCGACCGCGCCGCGGACAAGGCGGCGCGCAAGGCCGACCGCGAACAATCCGCCGCCGTGCGCCAAGCCCGGATCGCGGCGCGCCGTCCGCTCGTCAAGGAGCGCGGCCAACTCGAGAAGAAGCTCGCCGGCTGGCAAGGGGAGAAAGAACTTCTCGACGCGCGGCTCGCCGACCCGGCGCTGTACACCGGCCCCGAGGCGGCGCAACTGCAGACGCTGCTGAAGCGCCAGGCCGAGCTCGCGGGCTGGGTGGACGAGGCCGAACTGCGCTGGCTGGAGATCTCCGAGGCGCTCGAGGCGATGCCGGCCGACTGAAGCGAGCCGGGACGCCGCGCGCCTCGAACGCGGAGCCGCCGTTTGCGCATACAGTGGCGTCAATTGCCCTGCGGGGCCTGACGACGGGGGAAATCCGATGCCGACCGAGCCGCTGTCGCTCGAACTGTCCGAGCTTGTCGCCGCCCGCGACCGGATCCGCGGCGCGATCACGCGCACGATGCAGTGGCCGAACGACTCACTGTCCGAAGAGTTCGGCGTGCCGCTGTCGTTGAAGCTCGAGAACCTGCAGCGCACCGGCTCGTTCAAGCTGCGCGGGGCGACTCACAAGATCGGGCGGCTGCTCGACGATGGGGCCGCGCGGCAGGGCGTTATCGCGGCGTCGGCCGGGAATCACGCGCAGGGCGTCGCGCGCGCGGCGGCGCAAGCCGGACTGCGTGCGGTCGTCGTGATGCCGACGAACGCGCCGCTGACGAAGATCGTCGCGTGCCGCAAGCTCGGCGCGGAAGTGCATCTCGTCGGCGACACGCTTGAAGTCGCGGCCGACGAGGCCCGCCGGCTCGCGGACGCCGAGCAGCTCGCGTTCATCCACCCGTACGACGACCGCGACGTGATCGCGGGGCAGGCGAGCTGCGCGCTCGAGATGTTCGAGGACGCGCCCGACATGACGCTCGCGATCGTGCCGCTCGGCGGCGGCGGGCTGATCTCCGGCGTCGCGCTCGCGCTGAAGCTGCAGAATCCGGCGATCCGCGTCGTCGGCGTGCAGACCGAGACGGTCGCGCCGTGGCGCCGGTTCCTGCGCGACGGCTCGCTCGAGGAAGTGCCGCCCGGCGCGCACACCGTCGCGGACGGCATCAGGGTGAAGCGCCCCGGCGTGCTGACGCGGCAGGTCGTCGCGCGCTACGTCGACGAGATCGTCACCGTCGACGACAACGCGATCGCGGAGGCGATCGTCGCGCTGCTCGAACGCACGCGCACGATCGGCGAAGGCGCGGGTGTCGTCGGTCTCGCGGCGCTGATGCAGCGGAAGATCCGCCTGCGGGCGGACGAGCGCGCGGTCGTCGTGATTTCCGGCGGCAACATCGACATGACGCTCGTCGGACGCTCGATCGACTACGGCCTCGCGTCGAGCGGACGGCTGATGAGCGTCGCGGTGACGATCTCGGACGCGCCGGGCCAACTGCTCGCGCTGCTGAAGACGGTCGCCGAACTCGGGATGAACGTGCGCCACGTCGAGCATCGGCGCGGCGAATTGCACGTGCCGGTGGGGATGACCGAGGTGATCCTGCAGATCGAAACGCGGGATCTCGAGCATCAGCACGCGCTGTTGACGCATTTCTTCGAGCAGGGACTGAGGGTGCGCAACCTGCTCGCAAGCTGACCGGCGGCGCCGGCCGACGAAAAGAAAAACGGGGCGAGCCGTGAGGCCGCCCCGCCAAAACCCGCCATCCACGGGTCAAGGGTTACACCATTACCGGAAAGCACCCGATACGCACGAAAAGAGTCGTGCTTTCCGCAGAAGTTCAGAGTTGTTACAAATTCCGTTGCGCGCACGCCAAGCGGCAGTATCGGCGACCTTCCGCGCCCGGACTGCCGACTCCGTCACAGTTGCGGCGCGGCTGCTAGAATCCCGGCTTTCCTCTTGCGCAACAGGAACTCACGCCGTGCAACTCGTCTGCCTCGACCTCGAAGGTGTGCTGGTCCCCGAAATCTGGATCGAATTCGCCGAACGCACCGGCATTCCCGAGCTGCGCCGCACGACGCGCGACGAGCCGAATTACGACACGCTGATGAAGTACCGGCTCGACATCCTCGCCGGGAAGAAGCTCGGTCTGCCGGACATCCAGGAAGTCATCGGCAGCATGGGGCCAATGCCGGGCGCGCGCGAATTCCTCGACGCGCTGCGCGAGCGCTACCAGGTCGTGATCCTGTCCGACACCTTCCAGGAGTTCGCGAAGCCGCTGATGAAGCAGCTCGGCTGGCCGACGCTGTTCTGCCATCGCCTCGAAGCCGACGCGAACGGCGTGCTCGTCGATTACCACCTGCGGATGCCGGACCAGAAGCGCGAGGCGGTCAAGCGCTTCAAGGAGCTGAACCTGACGGTCGTCGCCGCTGGTGACTCATACAACGACACCGCGATGCTCGGTGAGGCGCACGGCGGCATCCTGTTCCACCCGCCCGAGAACGTCGTCCGCGAATTCCCGCAGTTCCCGGTCACGCGCAATTACGACGAGCTGCGCGCCGAGATCGACAAGGCCTTCTCGCGCGTCGCATGACCGGCCCGGCGATGCACCGCGAGCGTTTCTTCACGCTGTCGGCGTCGTGCCCCGACCGGGTCGGGATCGTCGCGCGCGTCTCCAGCTTCATCGCCGAGCACCGCGGCTGGATTCTCGAGACTTCGCTGCACGCCGAAGCGCCGCGCGAAGGAGAATCGGTCGGGCGCTATTTCATGCGCCTCGAAATCCGCGCCGATTCGCTGCCGTTCCATCTCGCGGAGTTCCGCGAGCGCTTCCGCCCCCTGGCCGCCGAGCTCGAGATGGACTGGACGATCACCGATTCGGCGGTGAAGAAGCGCGTCGTGATCCTGGTGTCGAAGCAGGAGCACTGCCTCTACGATCTGCTCGCGCGCTGGCACTCGAAGGAGCTCGACATCGAGATCCCGTGCGTGATCTCGAACCATGACACCTTCCGCGGCTTCGTCGAGTGGCACGGCATCCCGTTCCACCACGTGCCGGTCGCCGCCGACAACAAGGCCGCCGCGTACGCCGAAGTGCAGCGGATCTTCGAGGAAGTGCGCGGCGACACGATGGTGCTCGCGCGCTACATGCAGGTTCTGTCGCCCGAGCTGTGCGCCGCCTTTCCGGGCCGCATCATCAACATCCACCACAGCTTCCTGCCGAGCTTCGTCGGCGCGCGGCCCTACCATCAGGCCTGGGCGAAGGGCGTCAAGCTGATCGGCGCGACCTGCCACTACGTGACCGCCGACCTCGACCAGGGGCCGATCATCGACCAGGACGTGATCCGCATCGACCACTCCGACTCGGTCGAGGACATGGTCCGCTACGGCAAGGACATCGAAAAGACGGTCCTCGCGCGCGGCCTGCGCTACCACCTCGAAGGCCGGGTGCTGGTGCACGGGAACAAGACCATCGTTTTCCGCTGAGCGGCGGGCCGCGGGGCGAACACTGCGGTCAACGCCGGCTCGCGCGGGCACGCGGGCTCGCGTAGCATTCGCGGCCCGTTTCCCGTAGCTTCCGCCCATGCTTATTTCCCCCGCGCGCGCCTGCGGCGTCGATTTCGGCACCTCGAACTCCACCGTCGGCTGGTTGCGGCCCGGCGCGCCGACGCTGCTCGCGCTTGAAGACGGCAAGCCGACGCTGCCGTCGGCGGTGTTCTTCAACGCCGACGAGGAGACGACCTGCTACGGTCGCGCGGCGCTCGCCGAATATCTCGACGGCTACGAGGGCCGGCTGATGCGCTCGCTGAAGAGCCTGCTGGGCAGCAGCCTGATCGACGGCCAGACCGAAGTCCACGGGCGCGCGCTGCCGTTCCGCGACCTGCTCGCGAGCTTCCTCGGCGAGCTGAAGCGCCGCGCCGAGCGCGAGGCCGGGCGGCGCTTCGACGCGGCGGTGTTCGGGCGGCCGGTCCATTTCGTCGATGACGACGAGGCCGCCGATCGCAAGGCGCAGGACACGCTCGAAGCGGTCGCCCGCCAGGTCGGCTTTTGCGACGTGAGTTTCCAGTTCGAACCGATCGGCGCCGCGCGGCATTACGAGACTTCGCTCGCACGCGAAGAGCTCGTGCTGGTCGCCGACATCGGCGGCGGCACCGCGGACTTCTCGCTCGTGCGGCTGTCGCCCGAGCGCGCCGGGCGCGACGATCGGCGCGAGGACCTGCTCGGGAACGCCGGCGTGCATATCGGCGGCACCGACTTCGACCGCGCGTTGAGCCTCGAATGCGTGATGCCGCTCCTCGGCTATCGCAGCCGCATGAAGAACGGCGCCGAAGTGCCGTCGAGCCTGTTCTTCCAGCTCGCGACCTGGCACACGATCAACTTCGCCTACACGCGGCAGGCCTGGGCCGATCTGCAGCACGTGTACCGGGGCGCCGCGGCGCGCATCGAACTCGACCGGCTGTCCCGGCTGATCAGCCGGCGCGAAGGGCATTGGCTCGCGCTGCAGGTCGAGCAGGCGAAAATCGACCTGTCGCAAGCGCCGGCGGCGTCGCTGCAGCTCGACCGCCTCGAAACGGGCCTGCGACACGAAATCGCGCGCGATGCATTCGCGGACGCGACGCGCACGCTCGTCGCGCGCGTTGCCGCAGCCGTCGGCGAACTGCTCGCCGACGCCGGCGTCCCACGCGAGCGCGTCGACACGGTTTACTTCACCGGCGGCGCGAGCGGGGTCCCGCAACTGCGCGCGCGGATCGCGGCCGAGCTTCCGGCAGCGCGGGCCGTCGAAGGCGATCTCTACGGCAGCATCGGCGCCGGCCTCGCGGTCGAAGCGGCCCGGCGCTACGGCTGACGGGACAGGGCCAAGGCGGAAAGGCGCCACGGGATCGCCCGCGGGAAAACCGGTCGAAAGCCGGACTAAGCGGACTAAGCGGACTAAGCGGACTAAGGCGGCCGGAAACCGTCGGAACCGGGCGCGGAAAGCAAAAAGCCCGGCGTTGCCGGGCTTTTCTTCGCGCGTGGCCCGACCGGAGGTCAGGCCATGCCATGCTCGTGGATCAGAGCGGGCGGATGTTGCTCGCCTGCTTGCCCTTCGGGCCGGTCGCTTCTTCGTACTGCACCTTCTGACCTTCGGTCAGGCTCTTGAAGCCGGTGCCCTGGATCGCGGAGAAGTGCGCGAACAGGTCGTCACCGCCGTTGTCGGGGGTGATGAAGCCGAAACCCTTGGAGTCGTTGAACCACTTGACGGTACCAGTTGCCATTTTGATAAATCCCAAATCGGAGTTAATAAAGGGCGATTGCCCGGAGTGCGACAATCGAGATCGGGGAAAGACGAACTGAAGTACCGAACAGGCACGCGAGTACGAAGAACCACGCGATTTCATGTGACGCGGGAGGCAGTCTGTTGAAAAAAAGGGGGGCGGTCAAGCGCTGAAAAGCCTTGAAGCAGAATATTTTTTCCGCGTATGGTGTTCTGGGTAGAGACCCTCGCGCGCAAATACCCGCCGCGCGGTAGGTCGATGCCGCCCGCGATGAGTCCGATTCATCCGAACCCCCGCGGCCCCCGTGAGGCGGGCTGGGTAGGGCGCCACGACTGCCGACGGCCGGACGCGTCGTGCCCGCCTACGGATTCGACTGCCGGTGGACGTCGTACGTCACGAAACGCTCGCTCGCCGGCGGCAGGTCCAGCCAGTCGCGATGCGCGAGCGCTTGCCGGATGTCGTCGAGGCCGCTCTCCCAGTGGTCGTGCATCGTCTGCGGGCTGAACTCGTAGTCCTTCGCGAGCCCGTCCCATTCCTTTTCCTGATAGATCAGCTGGATCACGCCGACCTGGCGGCCGCAGGCCCAGTCCGACGCGGTGCGGCACATGCCGTCCGCGAGCAGGGTTTCTTCGGGGATGTGTTTCAGCAGCTCCCGCACCAGGTTGCGCAGTTCCTGCTCGCGCGCCATCAGGTCCGTGATCGCGCGCGTGCGGCTCGAGTACTGGATGTCCTTGTGCCGTTCCTGGACGTCCCAGATGTTGGTCGGCACGGTGCCGAGCGCGCTCCATAGGTCGACCTGGAACGCGAGCGTGTTCCGGCGCGGCTTGGCCGACAGCACGTGCGACAGTGGCGTGTTCGAGATCACGCCGCCGTCCCAGTAATACTCGCCGTCGATCTCGATCGGCGGAAAGCCCGGTGGCAGCGCGCCGGACGCCATGAAATGCTCGAGCCGCAGCCGGCCCTGCCACGGACCGACGGTGTTGTCGAAATATTCGAAGTCGCCGGTGCGCACATTGACCGCGCCGACCGACACGCGGACTTCGCCCGAGTTGATGCGATTGAGATCGACGAGGCCGGCGAGTGTCTCGCGCAGCGGCGCCGTGTCGTAGTAGCTCGTATTGCCCGGCGGCAGCTCGACCGCGGTCCACGGCGGCGGTATGCGCGGCGCGAAGAAGCCGCGCTGTCCTTCGATGACCGCACGCCAGGCGGCGGACGCGTTGAACATCCGCCGCGCGTCGCCGCCGAGTCTTGCGATCCAGTGTTGCATCGCATCGACGACCGGCTGCATCAGCGCCGGGCGGCAGATCGTCTCCCAGAACGTTCGCAACTGCCCGATCCGCTCGCCCGGTGCGTTGCCGGCGATCAGCGCGACGTTCAGCGCGCCGATCGAGATGCCCGCGAGCCAGTTCGGTTCGATCCCCGCTTCGTCGAGTCCCTGGATCACGCCGGCCTGGTACGAGCCGAGCGCGCCACCGCCCTGCAGCACGAGGGCGACGACGTCGAACGGCAGTGGCGACGGCTTCGCCAGCGGCTCGGTACCGGGCGCGCATTCGCGCGGATCGGGTTCGCGTGACGACACGGCGGGCGCCACTACTGGATGTGCCAACCGTGGCTCACGAGAAACGACTGACCGGTGAAGGCGTTGCCGGGGAAGGTCGCGAGAAAGCGGATCGTGCGCGCGATCTCCTCGACCGTGGTGAACTCCCCGTCGACGGTTTCGCCGAGCATCACGTCGCGCACGACTTCATCCTCGCTGATGCCCAGTTCGCGCGCCTGTTCCGGGATCTGCTTGTCGACGAGCGGCGTGCGCACGAAGCCGGGACAGACGACGTGCGACCGCACGCCGTGCGCCGCGCCTTCCTTCGCGAGCACGCGCGCGAGCCCGAGGAGCCCGTGTTTCGCGGTGACGTACGCGGATTTCAGCGGCGACGCCTCGTGCGAATGCACCGAGCCGATGTAGATCACGACGCCGCCGCGCCCGCCCGCGTACATGTGGCGCACCGCGGCGCGGGTCGTCAGGAACGCGCCGTCCAGATGCACCGCGAGCATCTTTTTCCAGTCGGGAAAAGTGAAGTGCTCGATTGGGTTGACAATCTGGATGCCCGCGTTGGAGACCAGCACATCGATGCTGCCGTGTTTTGACGCCACATCGTCGATCGCGCGATCGACTCCCGCCTCGTCGGTGACGTCCATCGCGAGCCCGAACGCCTTGCCGCCCGCCGCCGTCATTTCGCCCGCGGCGGCCTCGGCGGAGCCGAGGTTCAGGTCGGTCACCGCGACGATCGCGCCCGCCTGCGCGAAATCGGCGGCGATCGCCTTGCCGATGCCGCTGGCCGCGCCCGTCACCACGGTGACCTTGCCATCGAGCCGTTCCGTCATGCGTCGCTCCTTGCGAAGGCGTGTCGAGGCTAGAAACTTGGGTCAGCAGTCGGGCGAAATCAAGGAAACGGCGGTAAGCGTATGTCTCGTCAGCGGGCACTGCGACGCTGCGCCCTCACTCGCGCTCGTCGCTGCCTGATTCGCCGGGAAGCCGCGCGGCGTCCGTGTCGGAATCGACGAAGCGCACTTCGCAGTTGCGATTCGCGCCGCACATTACCGAGTACGCAAGTTCGCGCGCGAAGTCCATGTCGAGCGGCTCGGTGAAGAGCGGGATCGAGATGCGCCGCCCGCGCAGGTCGCCCGGCCGGCGCAGGATCGTGCGGACGATCGGCGGCAGCGCGACGCGGCCCTCGGGCACGGGAACGTCGAGTTCCTCCGCGACGCGCGCCGCGGAGGCCGAAAGCCCTGCGGGCCCCGGCGCGTCCCCGAGCCGGCACGCGAGCGTTGTCGCGCCCGGATACCAGCACAGCCAGACCACCGGCTGCGGCGGCGTCTGCGCGGCCACGACGGCGCCGGTGGTGGCGAGCACGAGGGCGGCGAGCTGACGCCATCGCGCAAACCCGCTCGCGCCGCGTCGAGATGGCTCCGCCGTCCGAACGCCTGGCGCCGCTGTCCACTGCCTGTCCATGCTGCCTCCGGTCCGATGACGATTGGTCCGGCAATGCAACAGGCGATACCCTCGCCCCGAATTCGTCGAAGGGCGCGCCGCATCGTCCGGGCGTCGGCAAGCCTATCCCGCGCGAAGTCGAAGGGCGAGCCGAACCGTGCCGGGTTGCCGGGATAATTGTCGGCAAGCAAACGGCGGACTGGCGAGAAATGGCGCGTTTGTGCAGCGGCCGGCCGCACGGCCGAGTAGAAAATGCTCCGGGGTGCTTCAAGACGCGCACCCGGCTTTACGCGCCGACAGGGATTCGTCGGTGGGTTTGCCGACCCGCAATGAGGAGCCGTCGCGCCGTCCTCGCGCCCTGGCGGTCCGCCGGCTATAGCGTCAGGAGGACGTGTCGGCAAGCGTGGCGGGTTGTTCGTCCGCCACGTCGAGGCCCCAGTCGCCGTAGGTGTACCAGTCGTCGCCGAGCAGTTCGGCCGGATGTTGCGTGCGCCCCGAGCCGTTTCCGCAGCCGAGCGAATCGGCGGCGCAATACTTGTCGCAGCCCCAGCAGACCCGCTCGGGGTGTTTGGGGTGAAGAGGAAATTTCTTTGCCATTCGACGGCTCGCGAAAGGGTGCAACGTCGAAAAGTCTACTCGCGTCGCGTGCGGTAAGTGATTGACACGTATCAATCTACGAGTTTCGCAACGCCCTCGGTAGTCCGTGCGCGCCGCTTTCCCGCCGTCACGCGGCCCAGCAGTCCGGTTTTTCGCGTTGCTCCATATCCGCCGGCAGCGCGGCGAGCGGGTGTCCGACGCGCAGCAGGAACGCCGGCAGCATCGGCGCCGGGATCGGCTTGCTTAGCCAGTAGCCCTGGATCGCGTCGCACCCGTAACGCCGGAGCGCTTCGAGCTGCGCTACGGTTTCGACCCCTTCGGCGATCACCCGGATATTCATCTTGTGCGCGAGCGCGGTAATCGCTTCGGTGATCGCCGCGTCGTTCGGATCGGTCATCAGGTCGTTCACGAACGAGCGGTCGATCTTCAGCATCTGGACCGGGCAGCGCTTGAGGTGCGCGAGCGATGAATAACCCGTGCCGAAATCGTCGATCGACAAGTCGACGCCCAGGTCGCGGATGCGGTGCATCGTGCGGATCGAGCTTTCGACGTCCGACATCACGATTGCTTCCGTCAGTTCCAGTTCGAGCGCGCACGGCGGCAGATCGAATTCGGCCAGCAGCATGTCGACGAGCTCCGGCAGGTCGCCGCGGCGGAACAGGTGGTCCGACACGTTCACCGCGACCCGCAAGCCGTCGGTGCCCTCCATCCGCCACTGCCGCGCCTGCGCGCACGCGATCCGCAACACGGTCTCGTCGATCGCCGCCATCAGCCCGGCCTCCTCGGCGACCGGTAGGAACTGGGCCGGGGGGATCAGCCCCTGCTCCGGGTGCTGCCAGCGCACCAGCGCCTCGAAGCCGATCAGCGGACCGTCGAGCCGCTTTTGCGCCTGGTAATGCACCTGCAACTGGTTGCCCTCCTGCAGCGCGCGCCGCAACGCGCGTTCGAGCTGCAGCCGCTCCTGCGAGCGCTCGGCCATGTCCCGGCTGTAGAAGCGGCAAGTGTTCTTGCCTTCGGCCTTGGCCGCGAACATCGCAATGTCGGCGCACTTGATCAGCTCGTCGGACTGCGTCGCATGCTCGGGCGAGACAGCGATGCCGACGCTCGCGGTGACGAAGATCTCGTGGCCGGCGATCTCGGTCGGCCGGCTGAGCTGGGCGACGAGTTTCTCAGCCAGCGGCCCGACGTCGCAGCGGTTCGCGACGTCGTTGAGTAGCACGACGAACTCGTCTCCCGACCAGCGCGCGACGATGTCGCCGGGACGCACGCAGTCCTGCAGCCGGTCCGCGACGCTCTGCAGCAGAAGATCGCCGACGCAGTGGCCGAGCGTGTCGTTCACGAACTTGAACCGGTCGAGATCGCAGAACAGCACTGCCGTGTGCCCCTTCTTCCACGGCTGGCGCGACAGTGACTGGTTCAAGTGGTCGAGCAGCAGCGTGCGGTTCGGCAGCCCGGTCAGCTGGTCGTAGCGGGCGAGGTAGCTCAGACGCTCCTCGTTGCGCTTGCGCTCGGTGATGTCCTGCACGAGGACGACCGCGCCGGCGAGCGCGTTCGTCGACTGCAGGCCGGCGACCGACAGCGCGACGACCAGCACTTCGCCGTCGGCCGCCGGCATCTTCGTCTCGATCCAGTGCCGCGCGACCGGTGTGCTGAATGCGGCCTCGATCACTTCGCTGTCCGGCAGGTAGTCGGCGATCGGATTGCCCGCGAAGACATGGTCGTCGGTGCAGCGCACCAGCGTGCGGAACGCGTGGTTGACGCGTGCGACCCGGCCCTCGCGGTCGACGACGATGATCCCCTCGGCCATCGAATCGATGATGTCCTCGACGTACTCGCGCGAAACCATGCTGCCGGCGAGCTGCTCGGCCATCGAGTTGAAGGCTTGCGCCAGCTCGCCGACCTCGGTGTCGTCGGTCACCGCGACGCGCGTGTCGAAGCGCCCGCCGCCCAGCTTGCGGGCGGCGTCGCGCAACGCGACGACGGGCTGCGCGACGAGCCGCGCGATCCGCGCCCCGGCGAAAATCGCGCAGAGGACCGCAATGAGCGCGACGGCGGCGATCAACCGTTCCTGCGCCGCGAGTTCCTCGTCGACGCTTCGCTGATGCGCGACGAATTCGTCGAGTTCCGCCGCGGCCGCCTCCTCGGTCGCGTCGAGCACGCGGGCGACCGATCCGGACAGTGCAGCGAGCGCACGGTCGGCTTCCGCCCCGGAGAGGGCCCCACCGCGCAGCTTTTCGACGGCCTCCTGGATTGCGCCGATTTCGTCGGCGATCTTCGCCGCGTCCGCCGCCTCGTCGGGGAAGTGGATCGTGACGAGGCTGCGATAGCGCGCCAGTGCCGAATCGAGTTCGGCGAAGCGGTGGTGCGGGACGGCGGCGGCCTCTACTCCGGGTGACGCGGGCGTCTGAACCTCGTACACCGAGCGATAGGCGTCGCCCCGCAGCCTGACGCTCTCGAACCGGATGTCCTGCAGCGCTTGCAACACCGGCTGCGTCCGGTTGATCGCCTCGTCGAAATTGCGCCCGATCGAATGCGTCGCGCGGAAACCGACCAGCGCGACCACCACGACGAGGACCGCGAGCAGGACATACCCGAGGAGGATCTTGATGCGAATCTTCACGTCGCGCCTTTCGTCTTCATGCAAAAACGATAAAAATCATCGAGTTAGAACCCGATTGTAGGCGTGTCGCGAGCCGCGCGGGAGGCACTAGGACACGGTGCGCCGCAGATCCCGCGAGAAATCCGCGCAAACGGCCGACGGATTCCGGATCGAATCGCGAGGCTGTCCCCGGCGGGCGGCGGGTCGGCATCAGGCGCCGCAGGCCGACCCCGAGGGCGCCAGCGGTCGAGGGACGCCGGGAAACGACTGCGCAAGGCGCGGGGGGCCCCGCTGTGTGTCGCGCGTGACCGCGACGATCGAACAATGGTGCCTTGGGCGAGACTCGAACTCGCACGGCTTTCGCCACTACCCCCTCAAGATAGCGTGTCTACCAATTTCACCACCAAGGCTCGCTGCGTTCCGACCGTCGCCGGCTCCCGGCGGCAGGGCCGGTGCCCGGACGAGCCGGGAGCGCAAGAGGGCGCGGATTATAGCCGCCCTGCGCCGTGGGCTTCAAGATCGGACGCCCGTTTTTCCGCGCAGTCCCGGTATCGCGCCGCGGCTGTGATTCGTACCGTCGCGACACAGGCGAGGACGGGGCCGCCGTTGCAACGGCCGCGTCGGGGCGCGTGCGGTGTGCGAGGTTGATGGTCGGGCCGAACTGTTGGCCGGCGCCGACCAGGTCCGTCAAGGGTGTCGGGCGTCGCCCGGCGTTGACCACGTCGCGTGCGCGCCCCGAGCGGCGCGACGGCAGCGTCTGTCTTTCGATTTATCAGCGGCTTCCTGTCCATTTGCCGATCCGTGCGGCGATTGGCACGCCACGTGCTGAATCGCAATCGAGCGTCGCGAACTGCTCGAACGGGATTGCCATCATTTATCGAATCAGGAGAACTGTCATGACCAAGCTGGCCATCAAGGATCTGTCGGTCGCCGAGGGGCGGAAAGGTGAGGATCGCGCGGACGTCCGGTCGCTGTCGCCCGAGGAGCTGCGCGACATACGGGGAGGGCGCTCCATCGGCGTCCTCGTGGACGGGACCCACACCGGAACGGTGGATGACTTCGCGATCAATATCGCGATCTTCGAGGGGCGGATCAAAGGGTCTTACGTATAGCCCTGTCGTTCGCCGCCATCGCGCCCCGGCGCCCGGGTTGTAGCCCGGGCGCCGGGTGTCCGAGCACACCGAGACGATCGACGACGCCGTGCGCCACACCGAAGTCGAAACCGAGCCCTTGCCGACGATGACTTCCTCGACGACGCGCGCGGTCTTGCTGACCACGGCTCTTTCCTCGGCCTCCACTTCGATTTTTTTTCGCCGAACGCCTTCAGGTCCTCGGCCGTCGCGGGGCGATCGACCGAATGCCGTTCCACGGTCGCATGCTGTTCGCGGAGACTGACGCTTTCATGCACCGGCGTTTCGACCGTCCTCGAATAAACGCGCACGGCGCCCTTCTGGACCCGCCGCTTGGCGACCTCCAACCGGCGTTCCCGGCGCCGGGAACGCCGGCTTTAGCGGTCGGAGGGGAGCCGATCGCCAGCTTCAAACCGATGTCGCCAGGGTTTGCGAACCCGCTGCGCGAGCACGCTGAAAGGATGCGCGGGGCGTCGCCCTCACGACGGGGATTCGACGCGGCCCTGCAACAGCGGGAAGGGATTGACGGCGCCGCCGCCGGCGTAGATCCCGTAATGCAGATGGGGCGGTGTGCCGCGCGCGTTGCCCGTGTCGCCGACATGGCCGAGCAGGGTGCCGGCGGCGATGCGCTGACCAGGGAACACGTCGGCAAAGCGCGCGAGATGCGCGTAGTAATGCCGCTGCCCGCCCGGCCCGAGCACCCAGACGACTCGGCCGCCGAGCCGGTTCGTGCCGACGTGCAGTACGACGCCTTCGGTGGCCGCGCGGACCGGGGTGCCGCCCGGTGCGACGATGTCGATGCCTTCGTGTCGTCGCCGGCCGCTCCGCGGCGCGTGCCAGGTGTCGCGCAATGCGTGCCTGCCGACGCCATCGACCGGCATCGCGAGCGTCTGCGGCGCCGGCAGCGACGCAAGGCGCGCGCTGTAGAGGGCCATTTCGAGGTACGGTTTGGCGACGGCGATCGCGCCGGTCAGGAAGATCGCGAGAAGAAGGTTGCGGATGACCGTGCTCATCGGCGTTGCGCGAGGCGCAGCGGCAGGGCCGAGACCGGTAGATTGCGGCGAAAGTTCGCGTCAGCCATTGCGGCCGCCCGGCCTCACGCCTGTTCAGCGGCGTCCGCGACGAGCCGATTGAACTGCCGCTGATGGCGCGGGTCGAGAGCGGCGATTATGCATCCGTATGACTCTTCGATCGGAAAAGGGGAACAGGCCGAATGAACCAGGAATCGATGCGGAGCCAGCGCGAAGGCCGGGAGTCCGCGTTGTCGGGCGTGGCGCGTTTGTCTGCCCGCCGCCGAGAGGCAGGGCGGTGAGCGAGTTCCTCGACGCGCTTCAGTGGCCGGCGATGGTCGTGACGCTCGTCGCGGCGTGGCTCGTCGCATCGCAGCAGAAGGGGAAGCGCAGCTGGGGTTTCTGGTGCTTCATCTTCAGCAACGTGCTTTGGATCGTCTGGGGTTGGCACGACGGCGCGTACGCGCTGATTGCGCTGCAGGTCGGTCTCTTCGCGATGAACCTGCGCGGCGTCAGGAAGAACGACCCGGAGCGGTAGGGATCGGGCGGCCGTGCCGCCCGTCGGTACGAACCGTCAGTGCGGACCGATCATCTCGAGCAGGTGGCCGAGGCGGCGCGCCTTGGTCCGCAGGTAGCCGGCGTTGTGCGGATTCGCCTCGATCTGGTGCGGCACGCGTTCGGCGATCGTGATGCCGTATTTCTCGAGCGCGTGCAGCTTGCGCGGGTTGTTCGTCATCAGCCGCAGCGACGCGACGTTCAGCTCGCGCAGCATGTCGGCGGCGACCGCGTAGTCGCGCCGGTCCGCCTCGAAGCCGAGACGATGGTTCGCCTCTACCGTGTCGGCGCCTTCGTCCTGCAGCGCGTACGCGCGGATTTTGTTCAGCAGCCCGATGCCGCGGCCTTCCTGGCGCAGATACAGCAGCACGCCGCGGCCTTCCGCGGCGATCGCCGCGAGCGCGGCTTCCAGTTGCGGGCCGCAGTCGCAGCGGCGGCTGAAGAGGCCGTCGCCGGTCAGGCATTCGGAGTGCATCCGTGCGAGCACCGGGGCGCCATCGTCGATCGTGCCGAGCGCGAGCGCGACGTGCTCGCGGCCGGTCCCGACTTCCTCGAAGCCGTGCATCGTGAAGGTCGCCCACGGCGTTGGCAGCCGGCAGGACGCGACGAGGCGCGCTTTCCGCTCGGCGGTTTCCAGCGGTTCGCTGAGGGCGGTGCCGTTGTCGAGGTCCGCGGTTTCCATTTTCTCTCTCTCTGTGTTCTGGTCGCGGTCAGTGGATCAGGACGACCAGCGGGACCGCGTCATGCCGGTGCGACGCAACTTCAGCAGGCGGCCCGAGCCGCGGGGACCGGCTCGGGCATATCGATGAGGCCGAAATGGGTCCGGGAAGCTCCAGCGGACCGACGACTTCGAGCGAGTCGCGCTCGCCGGGGGTGGTGATGCCCGCGACCGTGAGACGGCCTTCGAAGTTGTTCAGCTAGGCCTGTCGCCCTGCCTTTACCGAGAAGGTGACGCGTACGGACGAATCGGTCAACTCCGAAACGTAAACATTGACGTCCTGATCGGCCTGCAACGGCACGCTAGCGGCATCGTCGCACGGGGCGACGAGCGCCAACAGCCGGTTGCGGCGGGCGTCGTAGTTTCCGCGCTACCCTTCGCCCGCCGGCTTGAATAGACTCCGCTGCCTCGCGCCGGCCGCCGGCGTGCTGATCAGGAAATGCGACCCCGTGAATACCGCCGAACGCCAACACCGCCGCGCGCTGACGCTGCTGTCCGCCGCGGCGTTCGCGAGTGCCGCTTCCGCACGGCTGTGCGACCCGATGCTGCCGGACCTCGCGCGCGGTTTCGGCAGCACGCCGGCCGCCGCCGCGCAGGTCGTCTCGGCGTTCGCGATCGCTTACGGGCTGCTGCAGGTGTTCTTCGGTCCGCTCGGCGACCGCTTCGGGCGCTACCGGCTCGTCGGCTGGGCGACGCTCGTATGCACCGGCGCGAGCCTCGCCGCCGCGCTCGCGGCGTCGCTCGATTGGCTGACGCTCGCGCGGCTGCTGGCCGGCGCATCGGCCGGCGGCATCATCCCGCTGTCGATGGCGTGGATCGGCGACACGGTGCCGTACGAGCAGCGGCAGACGACGCTCGCGCGCTTCATGTCGGGACAGATCCTCGGCGTCATCGGCGGCCAAGTCATCGGCGGCTTCTTCGTCGACACGCTCGGCTGGCGCTGGGCGTTCGCGTTCATTGCGCTCATCTATCTCGTGGTCGGCGCGCTCGTGATGCGCGAGTCGCACGCGAATCCGGCCACCCGCCACACGCCGCCGGCCGGGCCGCGGACGACGGGCGTCGTCGCTCAGGTTCGCGCGGTATTCGCGGTCGGCTGGGCGCGTGTCGTGCTGCTCGCGGTGTTCGCCGAAGGCCTGGTCACGTTCGGTGCCCTCGCGTTCGTGCCGTCGTACCTGCATCAGCGATTCGGGCTGTCGCTGACGATGGCCGGCGGGCTGCTTGCGTTCTTCGGCGTCGGCGGCCTCGCGTACATCGTGTTCGCGCGCCGGCTGATCCGGCGGCTCGGCGAGGTCGGCCTGGCGACGTTCGGCGGCATCGTCATCGGCCTCGCATGGCTGCTGCTCGCGGTCGGCGACGGTTGGGGGTGGGCGCTGCCGGCGAGTCTGCTCGCCGGGCTGGGCTTCTACATGCTGCACAACACGCTGCAGGCGAACGGGACGCAGATGGCGCCGCACGTGCGCGGCGCCGCGGTGTCGCTGTTCGCTTCGGCGTTCTATCTCGGCCAGTCGGTCGGCGTCGTGCTCGCGGCGATGCTGTTCGCGCGCGGCGGGCCGGGCGGGCTGTTCGGCGTCGCGGCGGTCGCGATGCCGCTGCTCGGCGTCGCGGTCGGCCGTGCGCTGGTCGTCCATCACCGACGCGAACACGAGTCCCGCGCGAACGCCGCCGCACCCTAGAATCACTGCTTTTCACCGCCGCGTCCGTCGCCCGAAGCCGATGAGCCTTCTTCCGCCCGTCCCGTCCCGCGACGAGCTGCTCGCGCGCCACGGCGACCGTTACAAATGGCTCGTGCTGCTCGTCGTCGGCGTCGGGATGATCGCCGCAGTGTTATGTGCGACGAGCTTCAACGTTGCGGTGCCGACGCTCGGGCGGCACTTTGGCCTCGGGCAGGACCAGGTGCAGTGGACGATCACCGGGTTCCTGGCGGCGATGACGGTCGCGATGCTGCCGTCGCCGTGGCTGCTCGACCGTTTCGGCTTCCGCCGCGTGTTCCTCGCGGCGGTCGTGCTGCTCGCGACGGGGAGCGTCGCGGGCGCGCTATCGACCGGCTTCGGCTTCGTCGTCGCCGCGCGGATCGTGCAAGGCGTCGCCGCCGGCCTGCTGCAGCCGTTGGCGATGCTCGCGGTGCTGCGGCTCTTCCCGCCCCACAGCCAGGGCCGCGCCTCGGGCCTGCTGAGCTTCGGCATCGTGCTCGCGCCCGCGGTGGCGCCGTCGCTCGGTGGCGTGCTCCTCGATGCGTTCGGCTGGGAGGCGATCTTCCTGATGAACCTGCCGTTCTGCGCGGTCGCGGGCGTGCTCGGCCTGCGCCTGCTGCCCCGCCCTGCGGAGGTCCGCGCGAGCCGCTTTGACTGGTTCGGCGTCGCGTTGCTCGCCGGGGTCGCGCTCGCGACGATCGAGGCGGTCGCGAGCCTCGGGCGGAATGGCCTGGCGTCGACGTGGACGCTCCTGCCGTTTGCCGCGGTCGCGGTCTGCGGCGGACTTTTCGTGTCGCACGCGCGCCGCGGCGCGGCGCCGGTCGTCCCGCTCGACCTCTTCCGCGAGCGCAGCTTCGCGATGGGCGCGCTCGTGTCGTTCGCGTACGGCTTCGGGCTCTACGCGTCGACCTACGTCATTCCGGTGTTCCTGCAGCACGCGATCGGCTTCGACGCGACGGCGGCCGGCTTCGTGCTGCTGCCGGGCGGCATCGCGCTCGTCGTCGTGATTCCGATCGCCGGCCTGCTGGCGGACCGGCTGCCGCCGCGCGGGATCACGGCGGCCGGGCTCGCGCTGTTCGGCATCTCGTTCGCGCTGTTCGCGGTGCTGGCCGGCCGGATGGACTACGTCGGGATCGTGCTCGTCACGGTGCTCGGCCGCGTCGGCCTCGGGCTCGTGATTCCGGCGCTGAACCTCGCGACGCTGCGTTACCTCCGCCCCGAGCAACTCGGCCGCTCGTCGATGGTCACGAGCTATCTGCGCCAGCTCGGCGGGGTCGTGGGCGTCGCGGTCGTCGCGGTGTTCGTCGAATGGCGCGAAGCCGGGTACGGCGCGGCACCGGGCGGTGTCCTGAATGCGTATTCGGAAGCCTTCTGGCTCCTCGCCGCGGCGTTCACGTTCGCGCTCGTCGCCGCGCTGCGGATGAAGCCGCGGGCCGGTGCGTGACGTTGCGGGCGACGCAGTCCGCTCAATCCCACATCGCGCGCATCTTGGCCGCGAGGTCGAGCGCGATCCTGCGCGATTCCTCGGTCGGTCGCGGGGCAACGGTCGGAGGCGGCCACGACAGTTGTTCGAAGTGCGGCAGCAGCCGGTTCGGGATGAAGCGCGTGCGGTTCGCATAGACGTGGCGATCGCCGCCGCCGGGCTGCTGCGACACGTGGAAGCGCTGCGGCACGACGAGGTCGAGCCGGTCCTTCGCGCGCGTCATCGCGACATACAGCAGCCGGCGCTCCTCCTCGATCTCGGCCGACGAGCCGGTCGCGAGGTCGGACGGCAGGCAGCCGTCGACGACGTTCAACAGCGTCACCGACGACCATTCCTGGCCTTTCGCGGAATGGATCGTCGACAGGATCAGGTAGTCCTCATCGAGCAGCGGCACGCCGGCCTCGTCGCTCGTCGCGTTCGGCGGGTCGAGCGTGAGTTCGGTCAGGAAGCGTTCGAGGCTCGGGTAGGTCGCCGCGATGCGCGCGAGCTGCTCGACGTCGCCCGAGCGCACCGCGGCGTCGTCGTAGAGCCGCTCGATCTGGCCCTCGTACCAGCGGCAGGTCAGCTCGAAGCATGCCGGCCACGGCGAAGCGTTGGGCCCCGCGGCCTCGACGAGCGCGGCGAACGCGGCCCAGTCGGAGCGCACGGCGTCCGGCACCGGCTGCTCGGTGAGCAGCGCGCATCCCGGCGGCGCGGCGGCGACGTTGTCGAGCACGCGGCCGGCGGTCTTCGGGCCGACGCCGGCGAGCAGCTGCAGCGCGCGGAAACCCGACACACGGTCGCGCGGGTTCTGCGCCCAGCGTGCCACTGCGAGCACGTCCTTGACGTGTGCGGCTTCGAGGAATTTCAGCCCGCCGAACTTCACGAACGGGATGTTCCGCCGCGTCAGCTCGATCTCGAGCCGCGCGCTGTGATGCGCCGCGCGGAACAGCACCGCCTGCTGCTTGAGCTTCACGCCGTCCTCGCGCCGCGCGAGCACTTCGCCGACGACGTAGTCCGCTTGGCCGGCGTCGTCCTTGACGGCGACGAGGCGCGGCTTGCGGTCCGACGCGCGCTCGGTCCACAAGTCCTTCGTGAAGCGCTCGGCGGCGAGCGCGATGACGCCGTTCGCGGCCTCGAGGATCGTCCGCGTCGAGCGGTAGTTGCGGGCGAGCGTGATGCGGTGCGCGGGCGGGTCGAACTGCGCCGGGAAGTCGAGGATGTTCCGTACCGTCGCCCCGCGGAACGCGTAGATCGACTGCGCGTCGTCGCCGACGACGGTCAATCCCCGCCCGTCCGGCTTCATCGCGAGCAGGATCGCCGCCTGCAACCGGTTCGTGTCCTGGTATTCATCGACGAGCACGTGACGGAAACGCGCGCCGAGCTCGGCCGCGAGCGCCGGCTCGGCCATCATCTGCGCCCAGTACAGCAGCAGGTCGTCGTAATCGAGCACCTGCTGCGCCTGCTTCGCTTCGACGTAGCCGCGAAAGAGCCGCTTCAGGTCGTCCTGCCACTCGGTGCACCACGGAAACGTCGACTTCAGTACGTCGTCGAGCGGCGCCTGCGTGTTGACCTTCGCCGAATAGATCGCGAGGCAGGTCCCTTTCATCGGAAAGCGCTTCGACTTCGCCGACAGGCCGAGCTCGTGGCGCGCGAGGTTCATCAGGTCGCCGGAATCCTCGCGGTCGTGGATCGTGAACGTCGGGTCGAGCCCGATCGACGGCGCGAATTCGCGCAGCAGCCGCGCGCCGACCCCGTGGAACGTGCCGGACCATTCGAGCGCCGCGCCGGCGAGCGCTTTCTGCGGCTTCGCGAGCTGTGCGACGAGGCGCACAACGCGCCGGCCCATTTCATCGGCCGCGCGGCGCGAGAACGTCAGCAGCAGGATCGACGCCGGGTCGGCGCCGCTCGCGACGAGGTGAGCGACCCGATGCGCGAGCGTGTTCGTCTTGCCGGAGCCCGCGCCGGCGATCACGAGCAACGGCCCGGCGACGGCCTCATCTCCAGCGCCGAACAGCACCGCGTCGCGCTGCGCGTCGTTGAGGCGCTCGAGCCACGCCGCCGGGGGGCACGCGGAATCCGTCGCGCCGCTCGTGCGCGCTTCGGCGACGAGCGGCGCGCCGGGAGCGAAATCGTCGCTTTGCAGACTTTTGTCGGCCGCTTTGCCGGCGGCGGTCATCGCGCTTCCGCGCACGATGTTTCGACATCGGTGCGGCGCCCGTCCTCGGGCCCGCACGCGTGGGGAAGATCGCGGCGCTGCAGCCACGGCGGGATCTTCGGCGCGTCGAGGACCGCGAAGAACACGGGCTCGTCGCAGTCCGGACAGATGCGGTATTCGGCGAGGTCGCTGCACGCGCGCTCCATCGCAAGGGGGTTGACCGAGCTGTGGCAGTGCGGGCAGATGAAACGGGCAGTCATGGCGGAAATCTCCTTCACAACTGGAACTATATACAGTGGTTGCGAGGATTGAAACCGCGCCGTGCGCCCGATGAAATCGGCGCCGAAAGTCGGACCGGGTGCGGCCCGCCCCGCACCAATCCGGGTGTCATTGCTGCGGCGGAGGGCGGGTCGCCATGCACGGGAGTCGGCGATTTCATCGCCCCCCGCTGCGGCGCGGGCTATGTCCGCCCGATCTCGACTTCGACGCTGCCGATGCCGGCGAAACTCGCGCGCACGCGGTCGCCCGGCTTCGCCTCGTAGAGCCCGGTCCACGTGCCGGTCGTGATCAGGTCGCCGGCCCGAAGGCGGCCGGCGTATTCGCGCGCCGCATGGCCGGCGAGCCACGGCAGGACGAACAGCGGTTCGCCGAGCGGGTGGCCGCCGTGCCGCCGGAGCGTCTCGACGCCGTTGATCTCGAGCCGGACCTCGCAGGCCGCGAACGCGTCGCGCCACGGCCCGCTGACGCCGTTGCCGAGGATCAGCCAGCGGTTCATCTGCTGGTCGGCAAGGCGGAAGAGCGGCGGCAGGATGCGCCAGTCGTGCGCGCGCACGTCGCAGATCTCGATCGCGGCGAGGACTTCGGCGACCGCCGCGCGCGCATCCTCCGCGCTCGCGCCGGGCAACAGCGGGCGCGCGAGACGCACCGCGAGTTCGACTTCGACGCCGATCAGCGTGTGCGCGCTCGTCGCGGCGAGATGCGCGGGCGAATCGATCAGCGCGGGGTCCGGGATCGGCGCCGCCGTCGGCGTCGCGTCGCGGCTCGCCGCGCCCATCTTCCACGCGCGTGGCCGGCCCGACGCATACCAACCGAGCGCGTCGGCGACTTCGCGCTGCACGCGGTAGGCGGCCGCCTCGTCGGGCGGCGCGAGATGGGTCGCCGCCTCGGCATTCAGCGGCTGGCCGCTGCGCCAGGCATCGACGAGCGCGGTGGACAGGACGGACATCGATCTCATGCAGTTTCCTCGTGAGGTTTCCGGCCCGCCGAGGTCGGCGGCGCGCAGGCGGGAAGGTACCGCGGGCGGCAGTGCGGAGGAAAGTGCCGTCGCGCCGCCGGGGAATCCCGGGAGCGCTGCTTGCAAGGAAGTCTCCCACGTAGCGCGGGCGGCCCGCCGGCGCTGCGGTTGTATGGGCTTGCCGGGCCAATGTTTCGCGCCTTGCAGGACGTGTTCACGCAGCGCTTCAAAAAAACATGATCATTCCGACTACAACCCACCCGCACGTCATCGTCCCGGGCGATTCGACTGGTATCCGCGGCACGGCGCCGACCGCGGTCGGGCTTGCGGCCGACCTGGGCGCGCCGATCGTCGTGCCCCTGCAGCCGTCGATCGCCGACCCGGTTCCGGGAAAGACGCCGGATCCGTCCCCGTCCCCTCACCCGGGCCCTTATCCGATCCCGAACCCCGAGCCCTATCCGAGCCCACGTCCGGATCCGAACCCGAACCCCGACCCGCAACCCCACCCCGATCCGATGCCGGGGCCGACACCCGATCCGGCTCCGCCGACGCCGGTCCCGCAGCCCGGCCCGGACCCCTATCCACCGCCGCAGCCCGGTCCCGGCCCGGTGGTTGCTTCGCGGGCGGCTGTTTTCGCAAGCGATCCGTTCACCACGGAGGATTCCCGCCATGGCCAACGAGGGCTATCACGAACCCGTCGAAGAACTCACCGCGGAAACCCGCGACATGCACCGCGCGATCCAGTCGCTGATGGAAGAACTCGAGGCGGTCGACTGGTACAACCAGCGGGTCGCCGCGTGCCGGGACCCCGAACTCCGGGCGATTCTCAAACACAACCGCGACGAAGAAAAAGAGCATGCCGCGGTGGTGCTCGAATGGATCCGGCGCCGTGACGAGAAGTTTTCCGGCGAACTGAGGAGCCACCTCTTCGCCGACGGACCGATCGCGCACGACTGACGGCGCCGACGGCAAACGGGCGCGGACGGCGGGGCGTTGTCCGCGGCTATGACCGTTTCCGGTACCAGCACGCGAAGTCCCTCCCCGACAGCGGATGGCTGATGAAATAGCCTTGCGCCTGGTTGCAGCCGTGCTCTTCGAGGTACTTGAGCGCGTCGCCGGATTCGATGCCTTCGCCGACGATTTCGAGGCCGAGCGTTTTGCCCAGGGCGATGATCGCGGCGGTGATCGCGCGCGTAGACTCGTCCCGTTGAAGGCGCTGGATGAAGGAACGGTCGACCTTCAGCTTGTCGAGCGGAAGGCTGCTGAGATGGCTGAGGCTCGAATGGCCGGTGCCGAAATCGTCGAGTGCGATCCGTATCCCGTCCGTGCGGAGTTCCTTCAACGTTCGAATCGCATCTTCGACGTTGCCCATCACCGTGCTCTCGGTCACTTCGACGAGGAGACACGCCGGTTCGAGACCGGTCTCCCGCACGATCCCGCGGAGCTGTTGCGCGAAGCCCCGTTGTCGGAACTCCAGCGGGGAAACATTGACCGAAATGGCGACCGCGGGCAGCCCCTCGCCGCGCCACGCCTTGTGTTGCACGCACGCCTCGCGGGCAACCCATTCGCCTAGCTCACCGATCAGGCCCGCCGCTTCGGCAATCGGAATAAAGCGGTCCGGCCCGATGACGCGCCCGTTCTCGTCCGCCATCCGCAGCAGGGCCTCGACGCCGGAAAGGCCGCCGGTTTTCACGTCGACGATCGGCTGGTAATGCAGGAACAGCCCCTCGTGCTGCAGCGCGCGCTTCAGCCGCGCTTCGATCGCCGCCGATTCGTCGGCACGCCGGTTCAGCGCCGGCGTGTAGACGTGATAGCTGCCGCGGCTGTCGTATTTCACCTGGTACATCGCGAGGTCCGCGGCGCGCACCAGCTCATCCACATCGGTTCCGTGTTCCGGAAACCGGCTGATGCCGATACAGGCCGAAATCGCGAGGTCGAGCGAGTCGATCTCGAACGGGCGCGAAAGCGCGTCGCGGATGTGCTCGGCGACCGTCGTCGGCGAAAACGCCTCCCCCACCGGGTGGAGCACGACGATGAACTCGTCCCCGCCGAGGCGGCCGACGAGGTCTTCCTGGCGGACGCACCGCGTGAGCCGTTTCGCCACTTCCTGCAGCAGGCGGTCGCCGACCTCGTGCCCGTAGATATCGTTGACCGGCTTGAACCGGTCGAGGTCGATGAACAGGAACGCGCCGTGCGAGTGACTGCGTTGAGCGGCCGCGAGCAGGTGCTCCGCGTACTCGAAAACCAGCGCGCGGTTCGGCAGCCCGGTCAGCACGTCGTGCTGCGCGGCGGCGAGCACGCGCTGCTCGGCGAGCTTGCTCTCCGTGATGTCGCGGAAAAAAATCGCGAGCCCGTCGCGATGCGGGTACGCATGCATGTCGAACCAGAAACCGCGTCCATCCGGATAGGTGTGGTAATGCTCGAGCCGGACCGCGACGCGCTCGGCCATCGCGCGCCGCCAGACCTTGCCCAGTTCGGACGCGTCGAGCCGCGGCCACGCGTCCGCGAAGCGGCGGCCGACGATCTCCGGCGTCCGACGCTGTTCGAGCTGCAGCGCGCCCGCATTGGCCTGGATGATGCAGAAATCCGGGTCGAGCAGAATGAACGCCTCGTCCATGTTGCCGAGGATTTCGCGGCTGCGATCGCGCTCCGCGTTGAGGGCCGCTTCCGCGCGGGCGCGCTCGACAGCCGAGCGTGTCCGGTCAACGACATCTTCCGCGAGGACGATGTATTCCTGTTCCCATCGGCGGGGGGCGGCGCCGAACAGCGTCAATACGGTGATCAGCTCGCCCGCCTTCACGAACGGGATAGCCAGGAGTGACCCGACCTGCAGGTCCGTATACGTCGCCGCATGCGCGTGCGTGCGCGGGTCGGCGGCGACGTCTTCGATCACCGCAGGCTGCCCGGCGCGCAGCAGCGCAACGAGCTCCGGGCCGTAGTCGCCGATTCGCCCCGACTCGGGAATCGGCGGCGCGCTGCCGGCCTCCCACTTGGCCTTGACCGTGAAACGGTCGCGCAGCCCGTCGGTTTCGGCATAACTTACGCTCGCGACGTCGAGCCGTTTCCCCAGAAACTCGCAGGCGGTCGCGGTAATGTCCTGCGGTGCGCTCAAATCGCGAATGGCGTCCGCGAACTCCAGCGCGAATGCCTGCCGCTTTTCGGCGAGGACGCGCGACGTGGTTTCCACGGCAGGGATGAACATGCCGACGATGCCGCCCGATTCGTCCCGGATCGGGCTGTACGAGAACGTGAAATGGCAAAGTTCCGGGTAGCCGCTTCTTTCGAGGACGAGCGGGTTGTCCTCGCCGTGGATCGCCACTCCCCGCGTCATGACCTGTCCGGCCATCGGGCCGATGACGGACCAGATTTCGGGCCAGGTTTCGCGCGCGCGGCGTCCCAGCGCGGCTGGGTGCTTGGCCGTTCCGAGGATCGGGCGGTAGGCGTCGTTGTAGAACTGGATGTAATCCGGCCCCCACCAGATCGCTATCGGAAAGTGCGCATCGAGGCAGACGCCGAGAATCGACCGCAAGGTTTGTGGCCAGGACGACGGCGATCCGAGCGGATGCGCCGCCCAGTCGAAAGACCGCACGAGGCGGGCCATTTCGCCGGTGCTGCCGAAAAAATCGAAATCGCCGCGATCCGGACCCATCGGCGTACTCCGGGGTCTTGGGGGTGGGGGGCGGACATTGTGCAACAGAGCGACGCGAAATTGCCGCGGCGACGGCGCACACGAGCGCGCTGCCGCCGCGATCGGTGCTGCACCCTCCGCAGCGCTTACTCCTCTTGCAAGCCGCGGCTGCCGCGCCGCGAAGAACCCTCTTCGTCCGACGGGCCGATGTTCTGGTTCTGCCGCTGCGGGCTGCGCTGCCCGGGCTGCGTCTGCGGGCCCTGGCTTTGTTCCTGCTGCCGCTGCCGCCCGCTCTGCCCTTCATCGGGCTGCTGTTGATGCCCCCGCTGTTGCTGCGACTTTTGACCCCCGGGGCTCGTGCCCCGTTTGCCTGACTCTTTCATGATTGCCTCCTGTACGAACCGGGCGACGAACAGGGTCGCCGCCCGGAGGGGAAGCAATGGGCAGGCCCGCGCCCGCACCGGTCAATGCCGTGCTTCTCCTCCGTAATGCACCGTTCGGATCAAGACGATTCCGTTCGACCGGGGTTTTGGACGAACCCGAACGGCAGCATCCGGAAGACCGTTCTTATGTCACGCATATCCCTTGGCCGTCGCGGGGGGAATCGCCGGCGAGTCCTCGCCCGTGACGTGAGGCTGCGGGGCCGGTGCGGTGCGCGCGCTGCGGATCCCCGGGATATGGCGCTTGACGATCGCGAGGGCGACGAGCGTGAAGACCATCGAGAAGCCGAGCAGCGACAGGTATCCCGACGCGCCGCTCGACGTGATGACCGCAGCCCCGGCGAACGAACTCAGGATCGCGCCGAAGCGGCCGAACGACAGCGCGGCAGCCGTACCGGTCGCGCGAACCATCGTCGGATAGACGTATGCGCACAGCGCGTACATCGTCGCCTGCACCGCGATGACGAACATACCGTGGACGCCGAGGCCGACCATCAGCCAGGTCGAGTTCGCCCCGATATCGACTCCTTTCAGCAGGAACGCACTCGCCGCTGCGCCGAGGCTGCACAGGATGAGCGGCCAGCGCGAGCCGAAGCGGGTGATCGCGAGCGCGCAACCCAGCGAGCCGACGACGCCACCGAGGTTGTAGGCGGTCAGGCCGGAGCCGGCCAGCGCGGCGGGGAGGCCCTCAGTCGCGAGCATCGTCGGCAGCCAGCTGAACGCGCTGTACGTCGCGAGCATGACGAGGAAGAACCCGCCCCAGATCGCGAGCGTGTCGCGCGCGAATCCGCGCTCGAACAGCGCGCCGAAGCCGGCGCGCTGTTCAGCCGCGTGCTCGGCGGCATCGACGAACATCGTCTGCGGCGGCAACGGGCGCGCCATCCCCGCGAGCAGCTTGCGCAACTCCGCCCAGCGTTGGGTCTTGCGCGCGAGATAGCGGGGCGATTCCGGCAACGTCGCGAGCAGCACGAGGCTGTACGCGACCGGCAGCGCACCGCCGATCCAGAACAGACCGCGCCAGCCGAGCACCGGCAGGACCGCGCTCGCGAACAGTCCCGCAAGCATGCCGCCGAGCGGGTAGCAGACGATCGTCGCGGTCACCATCAGAGTGCGACGTCGTGCCGGCGTGAATTCCGCCGTCATCGTGGTGGCACTCGGGAGCGCCCCGCCGATGCCGAGCCCGGCAATGAAGCGCAGCGCGGCAATCGCAGTCACATCCGGTGCGAAGCCGATCGCGATCGTCGCCGCGCCAAACAGCGCCACGCTCGCGACGAGCACGAGCCGCCGTCCAATCCGGTCGGCGACGATGCCGGCGCTCATGCTCCCGACCGCCATGCCGACGAGGCCCGCCGCCACCGCGGGCGCAAACGCGGCTTTCGTAATGCCCCACTCCGCGATCAGCATCGGAATCGCGAAGCCGATCAACTGCCCGTCGAAGCCGTCCAGGACGATCGCGAAGGCGGCGAGCATCACGACGATTTTCTGCATCGAGCTGAACGGTCCGTGGTCGAGTGTGCTCCCGATGTCGACGGGCGCCGGGTTGGTTGAGGCGTGGTGCTGCATGGAATTTGTCTCCGTTCGATTCCTGAGCGCGCCGGACCTGTTGCAGGACCGGCCGTGTGCCGCCGCCCTTCGAAGGGCGGGATAAGTGCGGGCAACAATAACAGCTAGTTTGCTGGAGCTCAAGCAATGCGATGGCTAGCAATTTCGACCACGACGTAACAGAAATATTGAGCGAACGCTACGATTCTGTATCATGAAAAACCACGACTTTCGCCCGACCGAGGGGGCCAGGACGCAACGAAGGCGTGGTGCGTGCGTGCGGGCAAGACGCGGCACGACGTTGCGGTCGCGATAACTTGCTGCAGGCGACGCCGCTGCGCGCTCTTTCCGAAACCGCCGTCGATGTGCCCACTGACACCCATCGAGCGCCGCCGAGAACGGGCCTTCGCGGCGGCTCGGCCAGCCGCAGCCCCCCGGAGCGTCAGGTCGCCATCGACGACGACCAAAGCGGCTCGCCGCCCGCTTCCAGGTAGGTCAAATACACGCGCACGTCGAATTCGATCTGGTGGTAGTGGCGTTCCAGGTGGCAGCACAACTGGTAGAACGCCTTGCCGTGATCCGACTCTTTCAAATGGGCCAGTTCGTGCACCACGATCATGCGCAGGAAGTCCTCGGGCATGTCCTTGAAGACTGCCGCGACGTGAATCTCGCGCTTGGCCTTGAGCTTGCCGCCCTGCACGCGGGAAATCCGCGTGTGGGTGCCCAACGCGTTGCGGATTTCCTGGAGTTTTCCGTCGAACGCCACGCGGCTCAGCGGCGTCGCGTTGCGAAGATGGTCGTTTTTGAGCGCCTGGACGTAGTCGTACAGCGCCTTGTCCGACCGCACCGCATGCGCCCGCGGGTACTTCCCGCGCAGGATGTCGCCGATCCGTCCCGCGGCGATCAGGCTGTGCACCCGTTCGGTCAGCTCCGCGGGATAGCCGGCCAGGAAACCGGAGCTCGCGGCCGGGCTCATGAGAACGGAACGGAGCCGGACCGGAGCGTGAACACGATATGACTCAGTCGCGACGGCTCGTGACTTCGACGAGGTGATAGCCGAACTGCGTCTTGACCGGGCCTTGCACGACATTGACCGGCGCGCTGAAGACCACGGTGTCGAATTCCTTAACCATCTGGCCCGGACCGAAGGATCCGAGGTCGCCGCCATTGCGGCCGGACGGGCAGGTCGAGTGCTCTTTGGCCACTTGAGCGAAGTCGGCCCCCGCTTCGATGGCGGCTTTCAGTTCATTGCACTGCGCTTCGGTACTGACGAGAATGTGGCGGGCAGTCGCTTTGGGCATGGAGTGGCTCCTTTTGTCGAAGCGCGCAGCCTATCGCAATCGGTGCGCGGGGCAAACCCAGGCCGCTCTTCGTCACTTGCGGTCCTCCTTCGCCGATCGCCGTGTTTCGTCGTCCCGGCGAAAAATCAGTTGCCCTAAACCCATTTACCGCTTGCCCGGCCGGTCGTGGGAGCCTAGCATGTGTATGGATCAAGGAAAGGATACACATCGTGCGTACCAATATCGTGATTGACGACGGACTCATGAACGAAGCGCTCCGGGCGACCGGCTTAAAGACCAAACGTGAAGCAGTGGAGCTCGGTCTTCGGACCTTGCTTCGCCTCAAGCAGCAGGAAGAGATCCGCCGGTTTCGCGGCAAGCTCGATTGGCAGGGTGACCTCGACAAAATGAGGGCCGACGAGTGATCTTGGTCGATTCCGGCGTTTGGATCGACTATTTCAGGGGGACCGAAACGCCGCAGACCGAAAAGCTGGACTCGTTGCTAGGAGTAGAGATCGTAGCGGTCGGTGACCTGATTTTGACCGAAGTGCTGCAGGGCTTTCCGAATGAGCGCGACTTCAACCAGGCCAAAAAACTCATGACCTTATTGGTCGTGATTGATCTGGGCGGACAAGAGATAAGTATTCAGGCCGCCAGGAATTTCCGCTTGCTGCGGGCGCGTGGTGTGACGGTGCGCAAAACAATTGATACCGTGATTGCCACCCGATGCATAGAAAGCGGGCTCTCTCTCCTGTATGGCGACAGGGATTTTGATCCCTTCGTGGAGCACCTTGGCCTTCGGTCCGCGCTCAGCGAACCCGACGTTTGAATTACGGGCAGGTGGCCATATAACGAACAGCCTTGACGGACTTGTCGGGGGGGGCGAGGCGGCGCCCGACGCACCAGCAAGCGGTCGTCATCAGTCGACTGCATCCACCATGGGGCGACGACGATATTGTCAGCCCCAGCTTATAGGACGGCCCCTGCGGCGGCCCCCGCCTCCCGTCTTTCCGCGATAAAGCACGAGCTAGATATATGCATGATGAATGCAGCATGGCGACGGGCTAAGCCCGATGTATATTCATCGGCGCCGACAATCAGCCGCCCGCACTCGTCCCGGCGCTGACGCGCTTTCTAAGAGCGTTCAACCGCATGAGCGGTCGCGCTGTCGTCGCGGGCAATAGGGTAGGGGATCGGGTGCGCGGAATTTGACGGATGACTCGTAACCCCAACTAGATAAAGTCGCCACATTGGCCCGCGCCGTGTGCAGCTTTTTGTAGCTATCGATTAGGCGCTGGTGCCTATCGAGCCCTTCCAGTTTCATGCTCGTTGGCGTTAAGCCGAAGAAGCGCACGCTGCCGTCCACTGACCCCATCACTGCGTCCATCCTCGCGTCGCCAAACATCCGGCGGAAATTTACCGCGTAATCGTCCAGTTCCAGGTCGTCGTCAAGCAGCACCTCCAGCACCACATTCAAGGCCTGATAAAACAAACCGCGTTCGACCGTGTTTTCGTTATATTGAAGGAAGATTCCCACCAGTTCGTGCGCCGCTTCAAATTGCTGCAAGGCGAGGTGGATCAGTAGCTTCAACTCTAGAATCGTTAACTGACCCCAGGCCGTATTTTCGTCAAACTCGATCCCGATCAATGTGATTATGTTCGTGTAATCATCGAGCTCACTGTCGTTCAAACGTTCAAGCAGTGCTTTCAGGCTGGCATCATCCAGACGATGCAATTCCAGAATATCGGCGCGGAACGACAGCGCTTTGTTGGTGTTATCCCAGATCAAATCCTCCGCCGAATAAACTTCCGAATAACCCGGCACCAAGATGCGGCAGGCCGTCGCGCCGAGTTGGTCATACACCGCCATATACACTTCTTTGCCCATGTCTTCGAGAATGCCGAACAAGGCAGCGGCTTCGTCGGCATTGGAGTTTTCACCCTGGCCAGAAAAATCCCACTCGACAAAATCGAAATCAGCTTTGGCGCTGAAAAAGCGCCACGACACCACGCCGCTGGAATCAATAAAGTGTTCAACAAAGTTATTCGGCTCAGTCACGGCGTTACTTTCAAAGGTGGGCCGAGGTAAGTCGTTCAGGCCTTCAAAACTGCGACCCTGCAGCAACTCCGTAAGACTGCGCTCCAGCGCCACCTCTAAGCTTGGGTGTGCCCCGAACGATGCAAAGACGCCGCCAGTACGCGGGTTCATCAAGGTGACGCACATCACTGGAAACTCCCCGCCCAGCGACGCATCCTTCACCAGCACCGGAAAGCCCTGCTTTTCCAGCTCCTCAATACCGGCCAGAATCCCAGGATACTTCGCCAGCACTTTGTGCGGCACATCAGGCAGTGCGATTTCGCCTTCTATAATTTCGCGTTTTACGGCCCGTTCAAAGATTTCCGACAGGCATTGCACCTGCGCTTCAGCCAACGTATTACCGGCACTCATGCCATTGCTGAGAAACAGGTTGTCGATCAGGTTGGAGGGGAAATACACCACCTGGCCGTCCGACTGGCGCACATACGGCAGCGAACAAATGCCGCGCTGCACATTGCCGGAGTTGGTGTCGTACAGATGCGAGCCACGCAATTCGCCATCGCGGTTGTAAATCTGCCGACAGTACTCGTCGAGAATTTCAGCCGGTAGCGCATCTTTAGGGCCGGGTTTAAACCAGCGCTCATGCGGGTAATGCACAAAGGCCGCGCTGGCAATGTCCTCCCCCCAAAACTGGTCGTTGTAAAAATGATTGCAACTCAGCCGCTCGATAAATTCGCCCAAGGCCGATGCCAACGCGCTTTCCTTGGTCGCTCCCTTGCCATTGGTAAAACACATCGGCGAGTGCGCATCGCGGATATGCAGTGACCACACATTGGGAACGAGATTGCGCCACGAAGCGATTTCAATCTTGATGCCCAAGCCCGCCAGAACCTCCGACATATTGGCGATGGTCTGCTCCAGCGGCAGATCCTTTCCCGCAATATAGGTGCTTGTTTCCGAATGCGGATTCAGCGTCAGCAAGGCCTGCGCATCGGCGTCTAGATTTTCCACCTCCTCAATCACAAACTCGGGCCCGGTTTGCACCACCTTTTTCACCGTGCAACGCTCGACGGAGCGCAATATTCCCTGACGGTCTGTGGCCGAGATATCCTCTGGCAACTCGACCTGGATCTTGAAAATCTGCTTGTAGCGGTTCTCCGGATCCACAATATTGTTCTGCGACAGGCGGATGTTATCGGTAGGAATATTGCGAGTTTCGCAGTACAACTTCACAAAGTAAGCCGCGCACAAAGCCGACGAAGCCAGAAAATAATCGAACGGACCAGGCGCCGAGCCATCGCCCTTATAGCGAACAGGCTGATCGGCTACCACCGTGAAGTCATCGAACTTAGCTTCAAGACGAAGCTTGTCGAGAAAGGTGACCTTAATTTCCATGGGGGAATCCTGAAATAGCGTCCAAAGCGAATTGGCCGCCATTATCGCCGTTTTCCAGTTAAAGGACCGTGCTTCTCAGCAGTTCGAGGATTCGGGCGGTGGTCTCATCGCATCGGCAATCCGCGCGCTCCGCGGCTCGCCGCCCGCATACGTCGGCATTGAGCGCAGCGAAGCTCGACGCGGGGCGTGGGCACTGCAGCGTACGTCGGACATCGCTCAGCACACGCCGATCTGCGTTAGGAGGAGGCCAACTCCGGCTGAGGAAGACCGAAGTTCAACAGGCGTCAGGACGAGGCCTTCGTCTGTCACTCTTCCGCGTTGAACGCTTCGTGATAGCTCACGTCGCCGTCAGGCCAGCGGCCGCGGAAGGACAGCGCCTGAAAGTACTCGGAAGACACGCCCGGCAGCACGAGGCCGGCGTGGACGACAAAGCCGAAACGGCTGTAATAGCCTGGGTCCCCGAGCACAACGCACCCGGCGGCGCCGAGTCGTCGTAGCTCCGCCAGCGCGGCCTCGATCAACCGGCTCCCGATTCCCCGGTCCTGGCATTCCGGCAGGACCGATATCGGGCCGAGCCCATACCAGTCGGTTTCGCGCGACGAAATCGTCACTGCCGAAACCGCGACATGCCCGACGATGCGTTCTCCCTCCTGCGCGACAAGCGAGACCGCCAACTGCCCGGCGCGTCGCAGCGCGCCGACGATGAAGCGTTCGGTATGGCCCGTATGCGGAGCGTTGCGGAACGCGGCGACGGTCACCCGTTCGATCGCAGTGCAGTCGGCTGGGGTTTCAGGGCGGATAACGAGGGCCATGGGGGACAGACAACCTTATCAGTCGCCGGGGAGCGAATGGAATTCCGCTTTATCTTTCGACCAAGAGACGACGCTTCACTCGAACGAGGTAGATCGGCCGTCATCGACTCGAATGCGCTCAACTATCCGCCGCGAAGGTTTCCACCTTGGTCGTGCATCCGCTGTCGACGTACTTGCCCCGAATTGCCGCGTATTCTTCAGCTGTCACGTTTCTGGTAACGAACGTGCCGATCGCCTCGTCGAACTCCGACACGAGGAAATCCGGCGCAAGACCGGCGCCCTTGATTGCCTTGCGATTGATGAGCGACAGGCCCGCTGTTCGGATTTGCCGGCCACGCGGGGGGAAGACGGCCTCCGACGGCGGCGCCTGTTCTTTGTCGGTCGGTATCCTATATTCGAGGGGTGCGTCCCTGGCGTGTGGCGCGCGGCTTTTCGCTGTATGCGTTTCGATCCGTACGGAGCTGACGATGCGACCGATCATCCCGCCGGTACCCGGCCCCGAACCCGACCCGGCGCCCGAACACGACCCGGTTCCGGACCCGAGCAAGGATCCGGAACCGGAGGAAGAGGACGATCTGCCGGAGGGGAAGAGCGTCGTGCGGGCGGTGAGTCGGCGCGCTGACGCTCAGAACGGCGTCACGAGCCTGAACCAGGCCTTGTCGCCGCGGAAGCGGTTTTCGGCTTCGGTTTCGTGCTGCCACTGCGCGATCAGCATCGTGCCGCCTTTTGTCGTATAGCTGACACTCGGGCCGATTGCGAACGCTTCGCCCTTGCGGCCGTCCGACCAGGGCCCGAGCGCCGACGAGATCTCTTCGCCGTCGAGTTCGTCGTCGGACGTCTGTTTGACATAGTAGCCCGACAGGCCGATGCCCCACGGGCCGAAGCGCTTGCCGGCGAGGTAGTCGATGTGCAGCTCGTCGCCGGACTCGTAGTCCATCTTCGGCGCGCCCGGCGCGGGGCGGAAGTCCTTGTTCTTCTCCTTGATGTTGTACATGACCTTCGCCGACAGTTCCCAGCCGGCCTCGTTGAGCCAGGTCGCGGCGAACACCGGTTCGACGCTCCAGTAGCCCGCGCCGATGCTCTTCGTCGGCTCGCCGGACTCGTACTTGCCGGTCGGCGCGTAGAAGTCGAGCGCGGCGATCCAGTGGAAGTTGCCGGCGTGCCACCCGATGACGAGCGGCGAGAACACGATGTCGCCGAGGCCGCTGACGGTGTCGCGGTCGGGGCCGAGTTCGAGCTTCTGATGCACGAGCGGGACGATCGCGTGCATCGCCCAGTTGCCGCCGAGAAGCTTCTTGTCGGTGACCTTGACCCAGCGCAGCGCGTCGAACCACGCTTCGACCGATGCGCCCGGCACCTTGTCGCCGCGGCCGTCGCGCAGATCCCCTTCGTAATAGCCCAAATAGTTGAGGAAATAGTCTCCCGGCGGCGGCAGCGCGCCGGCGAACCAGTTCTCGCTGCCGTGCGGGTACTGGTCCGCGCCTTCCTTCGCGCTCGCTGCGCCGACCGTCAGCCCTGCGACGGCCAGCGCGATGCCGATTTGCTTGAGTGTCATGTTTCCTCCTTGATTGTTTTGGTGTGCTGCGGTGCCGTAGTTGGTGCGGATCGGGGCGAAGCGCCCCTGGCCTCGGCCGGGCCATTTCGGATATCGGTCTGCAGGAACGCGCGTTCGGTGCCGTCGAGCACGACGCAGGTGAGCACGCCGCTGTCGTATGCTCCTGTGTCGATGCCGATGCGATTGTGACGGATCTCGGGCGCGGCCGAAATGCTGTGGCCATGGACGACGATCGCGCCGTGGTCCGCCGCCGATTCGAGGAAGCGCCCGCGGATCCACATCAGGTTGCTGTCGCACTGGGCGCCGACCGGCACGTCCGGCAGCACGCCGGCATGAGCGAAGAGGTAATCGCCGTCGCGGTGGCTCGTCGCGAGCCCGCGCAGGAACGCGCGGTGCGCGGCCGGGACGGTGGCGAGCAGGCGATGGCGCGCGTCGGCGAGCGTCGCGTCGTCGCGCGCGGCCGGGTCTTCGAGGAACACGTCGTAATGCGCGAGCGCCGCGACGCCGCCGTGATCGAGCCACTGCGCGCCGTTCGCGAGGTCGCCGTCGAGAAAGCGCAGCAGCAGGTCCTCGTGGTTGCCTTTCAGCGCGACGATCTCGAAGCCCGGCGGCTGCCAGTCGATGAGTTGCTCGACGACGCGGCGCGAGTCCGGGCCGCGGCTGACGTAGTCGCCGAGATAGATCACCTTGCGCCGCGCGGCGCGCCGCAGCCGGGCGTCGAACAGGATGCCTTCATGGATCGCGTCGAGTAGCGCCCAGCAGCCGTGCACGTCGCCGATTGCATAGACGACGGTGCCGGGCGAGGTCGCCCCGGCGGGCGCGCGCTCGCCCGGCGGGGGTGCGAAGGCCGACCATTTCAATGTCATCGGCGACGGGTCGCCTGCGTAGCCGGCCGGTCAGGCCGCACGGTTCACGTGGAAGCGCTTCGCCTTCATGTCGAAGCGCGGCAGGATGTTGCGGCCGACGTTCGTCACGCGCGGGCGGAACGCGAGCATCGCGTCGAGCCGCTCGGCGATGGCCTGCAGGACGCGCGGGTCGGAGCCTTCGCGCAGTTCGACTTCGATGTCCATCTCGTCCATCTGCCTGACCTTGTTCACCGTGATGCGGAATTCGTCGACTTCGGCGAACTTGCGCAGGATGTTCTCGACGCCTGCCGGGAAGACGTTCACGCCGCGCACCGTGACCATGTCGTCGGCACGGCCGAGGATGCCGCCGGTAAAGCGCAGGAAGCTGCGCCCGCAGCCGCAGGGCGAGAGGTCCGTCTCGACGAGGTCGCCGGTGCGGTAGCGCACCAGCGGAAAGCCCCAGCGGCCGAGGTTCGTGATCACGAGCTCGCCACGCTGCCCGGGCGCGACCGCTTCGAGGGTTTCCGGATTGATGACTTCGACGATGAACTCGCTCTCGATGACGTGCGTGCCGCCCGGCTGGACTTCGCATTCGAACGAGTGCGCGCCGATCTCGGACGCGCCGGCATGGTCGAAGCATTTCGCGCCCCACGCGCCCTCGATGCGGCGCTTCGTCGCCGGGATGTTCGCGCCCGGCTCGCCGGCATGGACCGTCGATTTCATCGGGATCGCGGCGAGGTCGAAACCGGTCTCGCGCGCGACCTCCGCGAGCCGCAGCGCGTAGGTCGGCGTGCAGCACAGCACCGTCGCGCCGGTGTCGCGCATCAGTTCGAGTCGCTGCGCCGAATCGCGGCCGCCGCCCGGGATCATCACCGCGCCGAGCTTGCGCGCGCCTTCGAGCGCGGCCCAGAAGCCGATGAAGGGGCCGAACGCGAACGCGAGAAACACGCGGTCGGACGCATTCACGCCCGACCCGGCGAGCACGTGCGCCCAGCAGCGGCCCCACCAGTCCCACGAGTCGGCGGTGTCGAGCACCTTCAGCGGCACGCCGGTCGTCCCCGACGTCTGGTGCAGCCGCACGTACTGCTCGATCGGGTAGGTGAGGTTCGTGCCGAAGGGGCCGTTCGCCGCCTGGTCTTCCATCAGCTCGCTCTTCTTCGTCAGCGGCAGCTTCGCGAGGTCGGCGAGCGAGCGGATGTCGTCGGGCTCGATGCCGGCGGCGCGCCACTTGTTCGTGTAGAAGCGGTTCCTGCCCCACAGCTCGCCCGCCATCGCCTGCAGCTTCGACAACTGCAGCGCGGCGAGCGCTTCGCGCGGGAGGGTTTCGGTCGCTTGATCGAAATACGTCATCGCGGGTTTCCTTTCAACGAGACAACACGGGCCCCTGCGCGCAGCAAAGCGGTTCGCGCATTCGGGAAAACGTTCGGGTGGCAGGCCGCGCGGGGCGCGGCGGGCGCTAGTCGGGCGGGTCGGGGGCGGGCAGGCGCATCGTCATCCCCGCATCGTCTTGCGCGCGCCCTGTCCCCACTGCCACGGCGCGGTGACGGTGCGGATCACGTCGAAGAACCAGTGATCGATCGGGGCGCCGCCTTCGGGCGGGCGCTGCAGCGGGACCTGGCCGGGCGCGACGAGGCACAGATCGCCCGCGTCGTCGCCGGCGCGCGCTTCGCCGCCGATCGAATGCGCGCGGTATGCGAGGATCAGCGCGCGCACGCCGGCCTGCGAGTACGCGCCGACCAGCCCCTCGACCGCGATGTCTAGCCCGGTCTCCTCGCGAGCCTCGCGCACGACCGCGTCCTCGAGCGACTCGCCGAGCTCGACGTAGCCGCCCGGCGGCGCCCAGTAACCGGCGAGGGGGTCGCAATTGCGCCGGATCAGCACGAGCCGGTCCGCGTGCTCGATGATTGCGAGCACGACCGGTGCGGGCTTGTGGAACGCGACGTAGTCGCACGCGGGACAGCTTTCGCGCTCGCGTCCGTGCACCGGCGCGAGGACGAGGGCCGTGCGGCATTGCGGACAGAACTGGGGGGCCATCATCGTGCTCCTTGAAGTGGACGGGCAGCAGGGGCGCCGGTGCGTGGGGGCGTCACGAGGTCGACACGCACCTCAACGAGGTCGCCGTCGCGCAGCCCGAGCGTGTCGCGGATCGGCACCGGGGCGACGATCTCGAACTTGTCGTACGGGTAGTCGAGCATTTCCGGAAAGACGACCGCGCCGGTGAGATGGCCGGCGACATGTACGGCGAAGCATTTCGCCGCGCAGAAGCCGTCCCGCGGCGCGATCGCGATGCCGGCGGCGGCACGCAGCCTCGCCACGGCCCGATCCCACACGGCACCGCCCATGCGCAGGTTGAAGGTGCCCGGATGCGGAACGAAGCCGAGCTTGCGGCGGAATTCGTCGACGACCCACCCGATCTGCGTGAAACGCGTGCCTTCGCCGAGGCCGGGGGCGACGACCCCTTCGAGGTCGAGCGTCTTGCCGGTCGCGCGCATCGTCGTCGTCTTATCGTGGGGCGCGCGGAGTCGCATGAAGCGGCCACGGCGCGCGGCGGTCGCGAACATCATGACGTCCTCCCGAGTAGGGCGGAAAAGCGCAGCGCCTTCCGCCGGATGCCGCCGGTCCAGGGAGCCCGCGCGGCGGCTCGATTGCCAGACTCGGCCTTCGGCTCGTCCGCCCTACGGTCGGTCCTCATGCCGACTGCTCCCCGCGTGACTTCGCGAAGTCGCGCTCTTCGTTGCCGGTCCAGCGGCCGAACAGGTCGACGTCGAGGTCGAACTGGTCGAGCGCCTTCGTGACCGACTGGTTGATGATGTCGTCGAGCGTCTTCGGGCGGTGGTAGAACGCCGGCAGCGGCGGCACGAGCACCGCGCCGGTCTCGGTGACCTGCGTCATCAGCCGCAGGTGGCCGAGGTGAAGCGGCGTCTCGCGCAGCATCAGCACGAGCTTGCGGCGCTCCTTCAGCGTGACGTCGGCGGCGCGGATCAGGAGGTTCGTGTTGAACGAGTTCGCGACCGCGGACAGCGTCTTGATCGAGCACGGCGCGATGATCATGCCGGCGTGGCGGAACGAGCCGCTCGCGATCGACGCGCCGACGTCGTTGATGTCGTGCACGCAGGACGCGAGGCACTTCACGTCGTTGATCGAGTAATCCGTCTCGTAGACGATCGTGCGCTTCGCGGAATCCGACATCACGAGGTCGGTCTCGACGCCGATGCGCTTGAGCACTTCGAGGATGCGGATGCCGTAGATCGCACCGCTTGCTCCGGAAATGCCGACGACAATTCTCATGGTGCTGTCTCCATCAATTGCGCAGCGTTGCGAGAAGGGCCTGCGCCTTTGCGAGCGCGGCGGCGGGCAGGGCGATGCGCTCGAATTCGGGGCCGGTGCCGCGCGTCGCGACGAAGCCGACCTTGGAGCCGGCGCTGCTGCCGGCGGAGGACGGATCGATGACGTAGCCTTCGGCGCCGCCGAGGAGCACGGTGTCGCGTTCGGGCAGGTAGCGTGTCGCCATCGCCCAGGCGACTTCGCGCGGGTCGCGGAGATCGACGTCGTCATCGACGACGGTCACGGTCTTGAGGCGCTTGTCGAGGTTCAGCGCGAGCATGATCAGGCGCCGCACTTCGTGGCGCGGGCAGCCCTTCACGGCGATCGCGGCCGAGAAGCCGGCGGTGCCCGGGGTGAGGTCGAGGTCGACGACGCCCGCGACCATGGTCTGCAACTGGCCGAGCAGCTCGGTGCCGGCGGCGAGCGACAGCAGCGTGTCGACGTCGCCGGACCACGGGCACAGGCCGGGATAGATGAAGTTGTCGCGGTGCGTGACCGCGGTGATCTCGATGACCGGGCTGACGTTCGAGAAGTAGTAGCCGGTGTTCTCGCCGAACGGCCCTTCGGACTCGCGCACGCCGGGCAGGATGCGGCCTTCGATGACGATCTCGGCGCGGGCGGGGACTTCGACATCCACGGTGAGCGCGCGCACGAGTTCGACCGGCTCGCCGCGCAAGCCGCCGGCGACGGCCATCTTGTCCGGCGCGAGCGGTCCGCTGCGCACGACCGACGCGAGCAGCGTCGCCGGCTCCAGCCCGAGCGCGATCGCGACGTCGAGCGGCCGGCCGAGGCTTTCGGCGTTCGCGTGGAACTGCGACAGCGGCGGGTTCGCGAGCAGCACGCCGAGGCGGCGGCCGCCCTTGACCATGATGCGGTGGATGCCCATGCCGCGGCGGCCGGTCGCGGGGTCGGTGCACAGCACGACGCCGGTGGTGATGAACGGCGCGGCGTCCTTCTCGTGGTGCGTCAGGATCGGCAGCAGCGGCAGCAGCGCGTCGGGCGATTCGTGCACGACTTCCTGCACCGGCGCGCTCTTCGCGGCGACGGGAGGGATCGCGCGCTGCTTGTTCTCGAGCCAGGTTTGCGCGAGATGCTCTTCGGTCGTGCCGAACGCGCGCGCGACGCGGCGGCGCGCGCCGAAGAAGTTGCCCGCGACGCGCGCCCCGGGGTAGCCGCGCACGTTCTCGAAGACCGCCGCGGGCGCTTCCGCGGACAGGCTGCGCAGCACCGCCGCAATCTCGAACTTCGGGTCGAATTCCTCGCGCACGTGCAGCAGGTCGTCGCCGAGATCGGCCAGGAAGCTGCGCAGGTCGGGGTAGGCCATCGTTTCGCTGCTCCGTTCGATGATGGGATCGGGCCGGGCAGGCCGCACTGCCTGCCCGGGTTTCGCTGCTTACAGATATCGCGCCGGCATCCGCTCGACGCGCTCGATCACGCGGATCGAGAACTTCCGGTCGCTCAGCTGGCCGCGCCCGAGCCGCACCTGCAGGCTATCGGCGAACTGGTCGAGCTTCGCCGACACCTCCACCTTCGCGCGCTGGTAGGTGTACTTGTGCCGCCCGTCGTTGAGCGTGCGGATCGTCAGCTCCAGCTCCTTGCCCTCGGCGAGTTCCCCGAGATCCATCACGAACACTTCCCACTTGTTTGCCATGTCCGCTCCTCCTTATTTCTTCGCGCCGCGAAAGCCGTAGTCGGCCCAGTTGTTGAGGACCTTGTCCTGGATGTCCTTCGGATAGACGTTCTTGAAGCTGACGAGCGACGGCACGTCGTTGGTCTTGTCCCAGTCGACCGGCCACAGGCAGTCGAACAGCACTTGCGAGCCGATCGAGTACTTGCGGTCGTGCGGCGTCGCGTGCGGGTAGAGCGCGGTGCCCGTCGTGTTCTTGAACACGTGGATGCCGCGCTCCGGATTGCAGCGCGTGCAGAACGCGTGATAGACCTCGTCCCAGTTGAAGATGTCGGTCTGGTCGTCGACCACCATCACCATGTGGAACCACGGCCCGAGCTTCGAGCCGAACGCGAGCTGCGCGATCTGCATCGCGATGCCGGCGTAGGTCGGCTTCACGCCGACGATCATCATGTGATGCGTCGAACGCGGGTGCATATACACGCCGGTCACCGGGATGCCCTGACTCTTCAAGAGCTTTTCCAGCTCCAGCCCGAGCGAGAACGAGCGCAAGAGCTGCCCCTCGTCCTGCGGCACACCCATGTTCGAGATCGTCATCGTCGCGTTGTTGCGATACGTGATCGCATCGACGCGGAAGGTCACGCGGAAGTCGCGCGGGCTCGTGCGATAGCCGGTGTATTCGCCGAACGGGCCTTCCTCGACCTTGTAGTCGGGCAGGATCATCCCCTCGATGATGATCTCGGCGTCGGCCGGCACTTCGAGGTCGTTCGTCTCGCACTTGACGAGGCGCACCGGCTCGCCCGACAGCATGCCGGTCAGTTCCGGCTCGGGGATCGGGCTCGGCGCGCACGCGGCCATCGCGGCGAGCGGCGACAGGCCGATCGCGGTCGCGAACGGGCAGCCTTCGCCGCGCGGCAGGTAGTAGTCGGTCAGCGTCTTGCCGAGGTCCGAGAACGGGAACACCGCGCCGCTCATCGTGCGGCCGTCCCACATCATCTGCCGGTACATGCCCCAGTTCACGTCGCCGCGCACCGGGTGCTTCGTGATCACCGCGTGCCACGTGCCGACGTAGCGGCCGCCGTCGCCGTCATGCACGAGCGGCACCGGCAGCTTGCACAGATCGACGTCGTCGCCGAGCAGGATGTTCTCCTTGCACGGCGCGTCGCGGCGGTCGATGACGACCGGCGCGATCGGCTCGCTGTTGGTGCGCTTCAGGTACTCGGCGCCGATCTGCGGCAAGGTCGACGCCGGGTCCATGCCGAGCGAGATCGCCATGCGGCGGTACGTCGACAGCGGCGCGCCGAAGTAGCTGAAGCCGGGATAGTCCTTGATGCTCTCCATGAACGGCGCGGCTTCGCCGAGCTCGCAGCAGCGGCGCACGATCGCGCCGGCCTCGTTGTCCCAGTCCACTTCCTGCTTGATGCGGACCGCGTCGCCGGACTGCACGCACGCGTCGATGAATTCGCGGTTGCTCTTCGGTGCCGAAATCTTTGCCACGTCTGTCTCCTCGCTTCTTAAAGGACTGCTTCGGGAAGGAATTCCGGCTCAGTGGATCTTCGCGAGCACCGCGCCCCACTTGCCCTGGGCTTTGAGGATCAGCTCCGCGACTTCGCGCACCGCGCCGTGGCCGCCGCGCGCCGTCGTCACGTAGGCCGCCGCTTCCTTGACGTCGGCCACCGCGTCGCCGACCGCGACCGGCAGCCCGACGCGCTTCATCATCGACAGATCGACCAGGTCGTCGCCGACGTAGCAGACTTCGGCGTCGGAGATGTTCATCTCCTCGAGCATCTGCGCGTACGGCTCGGTCTTCTTCTTGATGCCCTCGTAGAAGCGCTTGATCTTCAGCTCCTCGGCGCGATGGCGCACCGCGCCGGACTTCTTCGACGTGATGATCGCGACGTCGATGCCGCACAGCTGCAGCACGATGACGCCCATGCCGTCCTTGATGTCGAAGTTGCGCGACTCGACGCCGTCGTCGTCGATGACGATGCGCCCGTCGGTCATGACGCCGTCGACGTCGAGGATCACCAGCTTGATGTTCTTGGCCTGTTCCATGTCTCCGTCCCTTTCGTTCGGTGGATTGCGTGCGCGGTCCGATGACGTTCAGTCGATGCCGTACTCGTGCCAGCGCGCCCTGATCTTCGCGAGCATCTCGTCGTCCATGCGCGCCTCGACCGGCTTCTGCTTCCATTCGTACGGAATGCACGCGTCCATCAGGATGCGCGACGTCGTGAGCTTGTCGCCGTTCGGATCGAGCGCCGGGTCGAGCGGCGTCGAGCGGCCGCGCTTGATGAGTTCGGTGCCGCGCATCGGGTCGTAGCGGCACGACAGCGCCCAGAACACGCGCTGCAGATCGTCGGCGGCGATGTCCTCGTCGACGGTGATGACGCCCTTGATGCCGTAGCTGCCGGTGTTGCTGCCGATCACCGCGTCGGCGACCTGGCGCGAGTGGCCCGGGTAGGACTGCTTCACCGACACGACGGCCCAGAAGCGGCCCGCGGATTCGGGCAGCACGCACACCGACTGGATGCCCGGCAGGCGCATCTGCTCGAGCTCGGTCCACAGCGTCGCCGTGCGCGTGAAGGCGAGCAGCATATGCACGTCGGTCACCGGGCGGCCCTGGCCGGTCGCCCACAGGATCGGCGAGTCGCGGTGCAGGATCTGCTGCACTTCGAGCACCGGCTTCGGAATCGGCTTGTGCAGTTCGTCGGTGTAATAGCCGGTGTATTCGGCGAACGGGCCTTCGGGCAGGAAGGCGTTCGGGTCGATCTCGCCTTCGAGCACGATCTCGGCGCCGGCCGGCACCGGGAGTCCCGTCAGCGGCGCCATCAGGAACTCGGCCTGTTGCCCGCGCACCGTGCCGGTGATGTCGTAGTCGCTCGCGCCCTTGTGCATCAAGGTGCCGGCCATGAAGATCAGCGGGTCGCAGCCGATGATCGCGGCCGCAGGCATCTTCCGGCCGAGCTTCGCGTACTTCTTCATGATCCGCTCGCCGCGCTTGCCCGGCAGGATCTGCACGCCGCAGCGCTTGTCGTCGAGCATCTGCATGCGGTAGGTGCCGAGGTTCACTTCGCCGGTCTCGGGATCCTTCAGCACCACCGACACCATCGTGCCGATGTAGCGCCCGCCGTCGAGCGGGAAGAACTTCGGCACCGGGAACATGTTGAGATCGACGCGGTTTCCGGTGAGCACGTTTTCGAGCACCGGCCCGTCCTTCACTTCCTTCGCCTTGATCAGGCCTTCGGACGTGATCGTCTTCTTCATCCATTGCTGCGCCGACTGGCACAGCGTCAGGTCGTGCGGCAGGCCGAGCATGATCGCGAGCCGCTTCGTCGTCGCGAACGCGCCGGTGAAGACGGGCGACGTATAGCCCTTGACGCTCTCGAACAGCAGCGCCGGACCTTTCTTTTCCTCGGTCAGCTTGGAGACGTGCGAGATCTCCAGATTCCAGTCGACTTCGGTCGTCACGCGCTTGAGTTCGTTCGCTTCGGCGCACTGGTTGATGAAATATCTCAGGTCCATTCGAAACTCTCCTTGGCGGAAGTTGGTGGTTCTGAAGCGAAGTTTGATTGACCCGGTAGCCGGATGCGGGTCGGGCGGAGTCCGTCGGCGCTCGGGGCGTACCGTGGGCGTTTCAGTCGGCTCAATGCATCGCCTGCACCGACTCGATGACTTCGTAGCCGGCGGCGGCGAGCGCGCGGATGACCTCGGCCGTGTCCGCGTGGTGGAAGCGGACGATCACTTTGCGGGCGTGATCGCCGCTTGCGACGCCCTTCGGGCCGAGGCTGATCGGGTAGATCGCATGCACTTCGGCGCCGGTGCCTTCGACGACGTCGGCGATGCGGCCGATCGTCCCCGGGCCGATGCGCGTCGGCGCGAGCGTGACGCCGCTCCTGCGCTCCCACGCGCCGAGGAAATGCGCCGCGAGCGAGAACATCTCGATCGCCGAGATCATCCCGACGACATGGCCGTTGTCGAGCACCGGCAGTTGCCCGACGCCATGCTCCTGCCCGACCTGCAGGCAGCGCTCCATCGTGTCGTCGGCGTCGATCGTCGCCGGGTTGCGCACCATCACGTCCCGGACCTTGACGCAGTTCGAGAAGTACGCGAACTCGTCGGGGTGCTGCGCGCGCAGCACCGAATGCGCGGCGCGCAGGCAGCCGGCGCGGGTGATCAGGCCGCGCAGCCGCCCGTCATCGACGACGGGCAGCGCGTGGAGGTTGGTTTCGGAAAGAATCCGCTTCGCTTCCGACAGCAGCGTGTCGCTCGCGAGCACCGTCGGATTCGTCTGCATCCAGTTGCGTACGATCATTTCATCGTTCTCCTTGGCCTTCCGCCGCATGCGAGTACCAGCTGCGACACGTGGCGGATAACGCCTGCGGCTCATCCGCCCTGCGCCGTAACGGTCTGTCGTGCATGGGCATCAATTCAGGCGCTTGCCGGCGATCAGGCTCGACACGATGTAATCCATCGCCGAGGTCGCGCCGATCGTCGCCGGCGTCTTCTGCCGGTTGCTCCAGATCGTCTCGGGTCGCGCCTGCAGGATGAAAATGTTCCCGCCGGCCGGCAGGTTCTTGTCGATCGCCCACTCGATGTCCATGGGGCGGCCGTAGTGCTTTTCGATCTTCTTCGCCATCCACGCGAGCTCGGTGATCTCGTCGTCGAGGATCGACTGGATGTTCTGGCGCTCGGCGGGCACCGGCAGCGCGACCGACTTCTGCGTCTTGAGATCGACCGTGTGGCAGACCTCCTTCGTCGAGATCGTCCGCTCGACGATGTCGAGCGTGACCTTGTCGACGACGAAGTGGTCCGGCGTGACCTCGCCCGAGACGACCGATTCGCCGAAGCCGAAATTCGAGTCGATGACGATGACCGAACGGTCGCCGGTCGCCGGATGCACGGTGAACATCACGCCCGCGGTGAAGGAGTTCGCCATCTTCTGCACGCCGACGCTGATCGCGACCTGCTCGTGCGGGAAGCCCATCTTCATGCGGTACGCGATCGCGCGGCCGGTGTAGAGGCTGGAGATGCAGCGGCGCACGTGGTGCATCACGTCGTCGATGCCGCGGATCCACAGGTAGGTGTCCTGCTGTCCGGCGAAACTCGCGCCCGGCAGATCCTCGGCGGTCGCCGACGAGCGCACCGCGACCGGCACGGCCGGCAGGTAGCAGCGCACCGACAGCTTGCGGTACGCCTCGGCGATCAGGTCCTCCAACTCGATCGACATCGGCCGCGACTCGATCATCGTGCGGATCTCGGCCGAGGCCGCTTCGAGCGCGCCCAGGTCCTCGTGGTCGAGGCCGTCGAGAATGCCGCGGATGTCCGCGAGGATCCCCGCGTCGCGCATGAACTCCGCGTACCCGTGCGTCGTCAGCGCGAACCCGGGCGGCACGCGCACGCCGGCGTTGATCAGCTCGCCGAGCGACGAACACTTGCCGCCGACGAGCGCCACCGAGTCCTTGCCGCATTCCTCGAAGAAACACACTTTCGGGCCCGCGCCGGCGAGTGCCGCCGGCTGCGCCGCCGTTTCGGCGATCGGGAGAACGCTTCCCATGATGGCCACCTCCTCAGTCCGAGACGATCGTGATGACGCCCGACGTGCCATCGACGCGCAGCGTCATGCCGCTGCGGATCACGCGCGTCGCCACGCCGGTGCCGACGACTGCCGGCATGCCGTACTCGCGGCACACGATCGCCGCGTGGCTCATGACGCCGCCGACGTCGGTGACGCAGGCCTTGATCTTCGCGAACGCCGGCGCCCACGACGGCGAAGTCGTCGGTGCGACGAGTATTTCGCCTTCCTCGAGATCGCGGATGTCGTCGGCGCTGCGGCACACACGCGCGCGCCCTTCGACGGCGCCCGGGCTCGCGGCGAAGCCTTTCAGCTCGGTGATGCTCGAGGGGTCGGCGACGTCCTGCACCGACGCCCAGTCCGACAGCGACTTGTTCGTCACGCCCCACAGCACGATCGTGAAGGGCTCGCGGATGACCTCTGGCGCGGTGCCGATCCCGGCCGGCGGCGCCCATTCGCGGAACTTCTGCATCACGCCCTTGCGCCATTCGATCTCCGCCGGCCACGTCGTCGTGCCGCGCGGCGTGACGCCGGTCGCCCATGCGGTGACGATGTCCCACAGCGCCTGCTTGATCTCGTCGCGGCGCAGCAGCCAGACGTCCTCGATCTCCTTGATGACGCCGTGCTCCTGCATGACCGCGGCGACTTCGCGCAACTTGTTCCAGAACACCGAGTGGAACCAGTGCTCGACGTAGAAGAGATGGTTCTCGACGTACGGGAACACCGTCTTCGCGCAGCCGAGGAGTTCGTCGAACTGCTTCCGATCGGCGTCGTTGTCGATGAGGTCGCGGTATTCGGCGGTGATGCGGTCGCGTTCGGCGCGCACCGCTTCCATCGGCCGGTCGATCGCGACGCCATCGCGGATCTTGCGGATGTAGGTCTGGATGCCGTCGAGCGGGATGTTGAGGTTGTCGTTCCAGCTGCGGTCGGTGTGGAACCAGCCGGTGCCCGAGGAGATGTTGAACCACGGGTAGCGCGCCTTCTCGAACGCCGCGAGCCACTCGGCCCCGTGGCGGTGAGCTTCGAGCGCCGTCTTGACGTCGGCCCACTCGCGGTGCGCGGCGACGAGGTCGTCGACTTCGAGCTTCACCGCCTTCTTCGCGAGTTCCTTCAGCTCGTCGTCCGACTTGTACATGATCACGTCGATGCCGGAGATCATCTGCGTGACGCGCTGCAGCGGGATGCTCGGGAACAGCTTCTGCGCGAAGTCCATGAAGAACACGTAGGCCGCGTAGCCGAGGTTCAGGAACTCGAAGTGATACTGCCAGCACTTGATGCCGAGGTTGATCAGGTCGTCGTAGTTCTTGATCAGGTGGTAGCCCTGCGACTCGCCGATACCGTCGGTGACGACCGACAAGTCCTCGACGTCGGGCAGGCGCGGGATCTCGAGCGCTTCGAGCTCGGCGATCGTCGCCTCCATCTTCTGCTTCCACTTCGCTTCGAGCTCGTCCCAGTTCTGGTAGTAGAAGCCCGCGCGCTCCATGAAATTCGGCACCCGGCGGCCGATCTCGTCGGGGTCGGTGACCGGCACCGGCGAGATATAGACGTAGCCGTTGATGATGCGGTGATCGACGCCGCGCACCGGCGGCACCTGGAAGATGCGGTTGTTGAACTGCGACAGCGCGAGGTACCAGGCTTCGTCCCAGATCGTGTCGAACGGATACAGCGGCTCCGGGTAATGTAGCCCGTCGTAGAACCAGAACGCGTCCTTCTCGTACTGCCTGCGCTCGGGGTCGTCGGTGACGAACTGGTACTGGTACGGATACATCCGCTCCCAGCCTTCGGTCCCCGGGATGGTCTTGGCCTTGACGTCGTGCGGAACAGGAAACTTCATCTGATGCCCCCTCGTTTTGGTACCGGCCTTTTTCGTCGCGCCGGATTCGTGTGCCGACAGCCTGCGAGGGCAGCAATCGCAAGGGGCATGCCACGCGCCGCTGCCGCGGCGCAGCATCGGGTTGCGTGAAACCGGCTCGCGCGACTTCGAAGCTGGCGCCGGGAAAAGAGCCTGACGGTTGCTGCGCCTGCGGAAAAAATCGCGGCAGGAGGGCGATCGGCGGTGGTGGGCGAGCGAGTGGCGCGGGCGCGCGCTTCATCATTTGATGAGCTTTGACGAAGGCCGCGCGCCCCGTCTCACGATTTGATCAAAACCTTGCGGTCATCCGGGAAAACAGGTAGCCGCCATAATCGTTTGATATCGATCAAAGTGGACGCGGCGCGCCGCGCGTAGAAGGAACGATTCAGGAGGAGGGCGAGGCGATGACCAAGCTCCGAGACAAGCTCCGTGCAGACGGCGACGACCTTCGCGCGAGAGTGCATTTCTGTGCCGATACAGGGCAGATCTGGCTGCACGAGCACCGGATGCTGCTCGTGCACGCCGAGGCCCAGGCGTCGCTGCGCAAGGAGCTGATCGACACGCTCGGCATGGCCCGCGCGCGCGGCCTGCTTTTGCGCATGGGATACGCGTCCGGGGTGCGCGATGCCGAACTCGTGCGCACGCGGATGCAGGACCTCAGCGACATCGAAGCCTTCATGACCGGGCCGCAGCTGCACGCGCTCGAAGGCATCGTCCGCGTCGTGCCGGTGCGGCTCGAACTCGATCGTGCGGCCGGCGACTTTTACGGTGAATTCCTCTGGGAGAACTCCTGGGAAGGGCATTCGCACCGGCGCCAATTCGGCATCCACGAGGAGCCGGTGTGCTGGACGCAGATCGGTTACGCGTGCGGCTACACGTCCGCGTTCATGGGGCGCTCGATCCTGTACAAGGAAGTCGAATGCGCCGGCATGGGCCACGACCACTGCCGCATTGTCGGCAGGCCGATCGAAGCGTGGCCGGATGCCGACGAGCACATGCGGTTTTTCGCGCCGGAGTCGATCGCCGACCAGTTGATCGACCTGCAGACCCAGGTCGTGCAACTGCGCTCGACGATCGGTGAAAAGGACAAGCTGCCGGCGGACATGATCGGCAGTTCGCCCGGTTTCCGCGCGGCGCTCGACCTGCTGAAGCAGGCCGCGGCGGGCCAGATCACCGTGCTGCTGCTCGGCGAGACCGGTGTCGGGAAGGAGCTTTTCGCGCGCGCGCTGCACGACATGAGCGCGCGGCGCGACAAGCCGCTCGTCGCAATCAACTGCGCGGCGATTCCGCACGAGCTGGTCGAGTCGGAGCTCTTCGGCGTCGAGAAGGGCGCCTACACTGGCGCGCTCGTGTCGCGACCCGGGCGCTTCGAGCGCGCCGACGGCGGCACGCTGTTCCTCGACGAGATCGGCGACCTGCCGCTGACCGCGCAGAGCAAGCTGCTGCGCGTGCTACAGGAAGGCGAAGTTGAGCGGCTCGGCGACGACAAGACGCGCAAGATCAACGTGCGCCTGGTCGCGGCGACGAACGCCGGCCTGCCGCAGCTCGTCAAGGAAGGCCGCTTCCGCGCGGACCTCTACTACCGCTTGAACGCGTTCCAGATCGACATCCCGCCGCTGCGAGAGCGTCGCGAAGACATCTCCCTGCTCGCGAAGCATTTCCTCGCGAAATACGCGGCGATCAACGGCAAGACCCTGCCCGGCTTCACCGACCGCGCGAAGCGCGCGCTGACGACCTATCCGTGGCCGGGCAACATCCGCGAGCTGCAGAACACGGTCGAGCGCGGCGTCATCCTCGCGCCGCACGGCGCGCGCGTCGAGGTCGAGCACCTCTTCCTCGCGCGCGGGGACGACGACGCGCACGAGTTCGGGCTCGACCGCGACGGCAAGCTCGACGACCGCGGCCCCGATGCCGGCAAGGCGTTCTGCGAGTCGGTCTGCGACGGGGCGATGACGCTCGACGAGATCGAGACAATGCTGCTCGAAACCGCGATGGACAAGGCGCGCGGCAACCTGTCATCGGCCGCCCGGATGCTCGGGCTGACGCGGCCGCAGCTCGCCTACCGGCTCAAGCGGCTGAGCGAAAGCGCGGCGCCCGCTGCGGCCGAAGCCGGGGACGGTGGCCGGTGAGCGGGGTACGGTGCCCGGCGCCCGCTCGGCGCGAAGGGCTCGGGGGAGCGCGCACGGTGAGCACGGTGCCCGCTGCCGCGCTCGACTACCTCGGCACGCACCGCGTGATGACGCTCGCGACGCACGGCAGCGACGGGCCGTGGGCCGCCGCGGTGTTCTACGTCAGCGACGGCGCGACGTTGTACTTCCTGTCGTCGCCGACGTCCCGCCATTGCCGCAACATTTCCGAGAACCCGCACGTCGCGGCGACGATCCACGAGGATTACGCCGACTGGCCGCAAATCCAGGGCATCCAGGCCGAAGGCGTCGTGCGCGAAATCTCGGGCGACGACGAAAAGCACGCTCGCGTGCTCTACGGCGACAAATACCCCGTGGTCGGCAAGATCGCGCAGGCGCCGGCGGCGATCGTCAAGGCGCTCGCGAAAGTGCGCTGGTACCGCTTCGAGCCGCAGCGGATGGTGTTCATCGACAACGCTAGCGGCTTCGGCCACCGCGACGAGATCGACTGCCGGAGCTGACGGAGTTCCGACCGGCGCTCCGCTCGCGTCCGGCCGCGGTGGGCGCAGCAACGCGCGTGAGATGCGCTATTGCGATGCGCCGGCGTCGGCGCGCGCTAATCCCGCCGCAATGACGCCGTCCGCGTCGGCGATCCGCTGTTCGACGCCGCGCAGCGCGACGGCGGCCAGCACGCCGAGCATCGCGATCGCGGGAATCAGCCAGCGGCCGCCGTCCCAGCCGCCGAGCGCGGTGACGGCCGCGGCGACCGCCGGCGGGCCGGCGAGCGAGCCGAGGTTCGCGCACTGGAATACGATGCCGTTCGCGACGAGGATCTGCTGCGGGTCGCGGGCGTGGATCGGCACGCCCGCCATCACCGTCGCGGGCAGCGCGCCGGCCGCGGCGCACGCGACGATCGCCGCGATCGAACGCAGCAGCGGGTCGGCGTCGGCCGAGAACACGAGCCAGCCGAGCGCGCCGAGCATCACCTGCACGCCCGCGATCACCGCCCAGCGCGGCAGACCGGCCGCGGCGAGAAAGCCCGCACCGAGGTTGCCCGCGATGTTGCCGACGACCGCGAGCGCGGTCAGCCAGGTCGCGCCGCGCGCCGTGTAGCCCATGTACTCGACCGCGAACGACGGCAGCCAGGTCGCGATCACGAACCAGATCGCGGCGAACGCACCGAACGAGATTCCCATCAGCCACGAGCCCGGCTGCCGCAGCGCGCGCCACGACGGCGGCGTCGATGGTCCGGCGGCCGAACGCGTCGCGGCGTGCAGACGGTGGCGGTACGAGAACGTCAGCGCCGCGCACACCGCGAGCAGCGCCGCGTTCCACCACCACAGGCCGCGCCAACCGACGGCTTCGAGGATCAGCGGCGCGAGACCCATCGTCAGCGCGATGCCGGCCGGCATGTAGCAGCTCCACACGGTCAGCAGCTGGCGGCGCCGTCGCGGCGTGTGCGCGAGCGTCGCGGCGATCAGCGACGGCGCGGACACGACGACGAGCACGAAGCCCATTCCTTCGAGGATGCGCGAGACGAGAAGCAGGCCGCCGGAAGTCGCTTCCGCGCCGCCGACCGAGCCGAGCGTGAGCAGGATCAGGCCGTTCAGCAGGCCGGAGTGCGCGCCGCGGCGCGCCATCGTGAGCGCGACCGCGATGCCGAGCGCCGCAGTCGCCGCGCTGATCGCGCTCGCGACCCACGCGATCTGCACCAGGCTCATCGACAGTTCCGCGCGGATCGCCTCGATCGCGGGCGGCACCTTGCCGACCTGTGCGGCGGCGATGCAGCCCGCGGTCAATGCCAGCAGGATCGCCGCGGTGTCCGCGTTCGGTACGTTGCGCTGCATCCCCGTCTCCTCGTGCTCGTACTCGGCGTCCGGACCGTCGTCGTGCGACGCGTTGTCTCTTTTTTCCGGACGGCAAGGGTTTCGTGCCGACCGACAGCATACGTGACATCGTGGCCGCGCCAATACGTCCACACGCCGACTTTCGCTTTTCTTGACCGTCGTCAATATAGTTTGATCTCAAACAGTTTGTAATCAAGCTCAGACACGGTTCTATCGGAAAAACGCCCGGCGGCGGGTGCCGGCAGGACGACCCCACGGAGGAGCGACATGACAGCATTCGAACAGACGTCCGAAGCGGTACTCGAGAACAGCGTGCAGCGCGAAAGCGCCGCGGATCCGGCCCTCGCGCGGGGAAGCGAAGCGGCCGCGCCGCGTCCGGTCGAGGAACTCGACAGCGTCGTGATCCGCTTCGTCGGCGACTCCGGCGACGGCATGCAGCTCACCGGCTCCGAGTTCTCGAAGGCGGTCGCGAAGGCCGGGCACGGCTTCGCGACGCATCCGGACTACCCGTCGGAGATCCGCGCGCCGACCGGCACGCTGTTCGGCGTCTCCGGCTACCAGATCCAGTACGGCGCGCGCGAGGTGTTCACGTCGGGCGACGCGCCGGACGCGCTCGTCGCGATGAACCCCGCCGCGCTGAAGACGAACCTCCCCGACGTCAAGCACGGCGGCATCGTCATCGCGAACACCGGCGCGTTCTCCGACGGCAACCTCGCGAAGGCCGGCTACGCCGCGAACCCGCTCGACGACGGCAGCCTCGACGGCTATCGCCTCTTCAAGATCGACATCTCGGCGCTGACCGCGGCCGCGCTGCGTGACAGCGGCCTGTCGAAGAAGGAGGTCGGCCGCTGCAAGAACTACTTCGCGCTCGGGCTGATGCTGTGCCTGTACGGCCGGCCGTTCGACAACGAGATCGACGAGATCCGCGACAAGTTCGCGAAGAAACCGGAGTTCGCCGAAGCGAACGTCACCGCGCTGCGTGCCGGCCACGCGTACGCCGACGCCGCCGAAATCTTCGCCGCGACCTACCAGGTGCGCGAAGCGGCGGCGCGTCCGGGCACTTACCGCAGCATCACCGGCAACCAGGCCGCGGCGCTCGGCTTCGTCGCCGCGTCCGAGACGGCCGGCGTGCCGCTCTTCCTCGGCTCCTACCCGATCACGCCGGCGACCGACATCCTGCACGAGCTGTCCGCGCTGAAGCATTTCGACGTCACGACCTTCCAGGCCGAGGACGAGATCGCGGGCATCTGCTCGACGATCGGCGCGGCCTACGGCGGCGCGCTCGGGCTGACGACGACGTCGGGGCCGGGCATGGCGCTGAAGACCGAGGCGATGGGGCTCGCGGTGATGCTCGAGCTGCCGATGGTCATCGTCAACGTGCAGCGCGGCGGCCCCTCGACCGGTCTGCCGACAAAGATCGAGCAGTCGGACCTGCTGCAGGCGGTCTACGGCCGCAACGGCGAATGCCCGATACCGGTGATCGCCGCGAAGTCGCCTTCGGATTGCTTCGACTGCGCGATCGAGGCCGTTCGCCTCGCGGTGAAGTACATGACCCCGGTGATCCTGCTGACCGACGGCGGCATCGCGAACGCGGCCGAGCCGTGGCGCATCCCCGACGTCGCGAGCCTGCCGAAGATCGACGTGACGTACCGCACCGACCCGCAAGGCTTCCAACCGTACGCGCGCGACGAAAACCTCGCCCGCGCGTGGGTGCGGCCGGGCACGCCCGGCATGGAGCATCGCGTCGGCGGACTCGAAAAGGATTTCCTGACCGGCAACATCTCGCACGATCCGAACAACCACCAGCGCATGGTCGACGTGCGCGCCGCGAAGGTCGCCGGCACCGCGAAGGACATTCCGCCGTCGAAGGTCGAAGGCCCGGCGCAGGGCGAACTCCTCGTTGTCGGCTGGGGCAGCACCTACGGCACGATCGCGCAGGCGCGCGAGCAGGCCGCGGCGCAGGGCCGCCCGGTCGCGCACCTCCATCTGCGCCACCTGAATCCGCTGCCGCCGGACCTCGGCGACATCCTCACGCGCTACAAGACGGTGCTGGTCCCCGAGCTCAACATGGGGCAGCTGACGAAGCTCTTGCGCGAGCAATTCCTGCGCGACGTCGTGCCGCTGAACAAAGTGCAGGGCAAGCCGTTCAAGGTCGCCGAAGTGCTCGACCGCATCCTCGAACTGAGCTGACGCGCATCCGTCGCCGTCCCGCTGCCAGACCGACAAGGAAAACACCATGAACGACATGACGCTTCCCGTCACGCTGACGAAAAAGGATTTCGAATCGAACCAAGACGTGCGCTGGTGCCCCGGCTGCGGCGACTACGCGGTGCTCGCGCAGATCCAGAAGCTCCTGCCGACGCTCGGCATCCCGAAGGAGAACTTCGCGTTCATCTCCGGCATCGGCTGCTCGAGCCGTTTCCCGTACTACATGGACACCTACGGGATGCACAGCATCCACGGCCGCGCGCCGGCGATCGCGAGCGGGCTGAAGGTGGCGCGCCCCGATCTGTCGGTCTGGATCGTCACCGGTGATGGCGACGCGCTCGCGATTGGCGGCAACCACTTCATCCACGCGATGCGGCGCAACGTCGACCTGAAGGTCATCCTGCTGAACAACCGCATCTACGGGCTGACGAAGGGCCAGTACTCGCCGACGTCGGAATTCGGCAAAAAGACGAAGAGCACACCGCTTGGCAGCATCGACCGGCCGTTCTCGCCGGTTTCGCTTGCGCTCGGCGCCGGCGCGACCTTCGTCGCGCGCACCGTCGATGGCGACCTGCAGCACCTCGCGTCGGTGCTCGCGCGCGCCGCCGCGCACAAGGGCACGGCCTTCGTCGAAGTGCTGCAGAACTGCATCGTCTTCAACGACGGCGCGCACGCGGCGATCACCGACAAGGCGACGCGCGACGACACGCGTCTGCTGCTCGAGCACGGCAAGCCGCTCGTGTTCGGAAAGAACCGCGACAAGGGCGTCCGGCTGCGCGGCATGGAGCCGGAAATCGTCGCGCTCGATGCGGACGGCGCCGACCGGCAGCAGCTCGTCGTCCACGACGAGAGCGCGACGCATGCGGGCCTCGCGTTCTTCCTGTCGCAGTTCGACACGCCGGACTTGCCGGTGCCGCTCGGCGTGTTCCGTTCGGTGAACGCGCCGACCTGCGACGAACTGAACGCGCAACTGCACGACGGTGCACGCGCGGCAAAAGGGCGCGGCGACCTCGCCGGCCTGCTCAACAGCGGCGACACCTGGACGATCGGCTGACGCGGACATGTTCCGGTATCCTGAAAGCGGCAGGACAATGTCGTCCTGCCGCGAGTAGCGGAGGTTGGAACATGAAGAAGATCGTCGGTGCGGCGCTGGCAGTCCTGTTCGCCGCAAACGTCTCGTACGCCCTCGCCCAGGCGACCCCCGCGACCCCCGCGGGGTCCGCTGCTGGGTGCGAGGCGCGGGCGGTCGACCGCAACGGCAAGCCGCTCGCCGGCGCGGCGCTCGCGTCGTTCATGAAGAAGTGCGAGGCGGAGGCCGAGCGCCGCGGCGCCTGCGACGCGAAGGCCGTCGGCAAGGATGGCAAGCCGCTCTCGGGCGCCGCGAAGACGTCGTTCATGAAGAAGTGCGAAGCGGGCCGATAACCGTCATGGTTCCGAAAAACCGGCTTCGGCCGGTTTTTTTTTTATCGCACCTTTCCGGGAAAGCCGGCGTCGATTCGTTGCGGCTCGCGGCTTCCGCTCCTCAATGGAAAAACGGGCGCCCCCGTTCCGGGGACGCCCGTCGAAAAGGCCGGGTAGAGGAGGGAACCCGGCCAGAAACGCTCAGTGGTGGTACGCGGTCTCCCCGTGGGCGGTGACGTCGAGCCCCTGGCGCTCCTCGTCCTCGGGCACGCGCAGCCCGACGAGGATGTCGGCGGCCTTGTAGGCGACGACCGCGACGACGGCGGACCAGAACATCGTGATCAGTACGCTGTAAGTCTGGATCCACACCTGGCCGGCGATCGAGAAGTCGTCGGCGCCGGTGCCGCCGAGCGCCGGCGCGGTGAAGACGCCGGTCAGGATCGCGCCGAGGATGCCGCCGACGCCATGCACGCCGAACACGTCGAGCGCGTCGTCGGCGCCGAGGATGCGCTTCAGCCCATTGACGCCCCACAGGCAGACGAAGCCGGCGAGCAGGCCGATGACGATCGCGCCCATCGGGCCGACCGAGCCGCAGGCCGGCGTGATCGCGACGAGGCCGGCGACCGCGCCGGACGCCGCGCCGAGCATCGACGGACGGCCCTTGAAGAGCGCTTCGCCGAGCGACCACGCGAGCACCGCGGCGGCGGTCGCGACCAGCGTGTTGATGAACGCGAGCGCGGCGCCCGAGGTCGCTTCGAGGTTCGAGCCCGCGTTGAAGCCGAACCAGCCGACCCACAGCATCGACGCGCCGACCATCGTCAGCGTCAGCGAATGCGGCGCCATCGATTCGCGGCCGAAACCGACGCGCTTGCCGACCATGTAGGCGCCGACGAGGCCAGCGACGCCCGCGTTGATATGGACCACCGTGCCGCCGGCGAAGTCGAGTGCGCCATCGCCGAGCAGCAAGCCGCCGGGGCCCCAGACCATGTGGCAGATCGGCAGGTAGGACAGCGTGAACCAGATCACCGAGAAGATCAGCACCGCCGAGAACTTCATCCGCTCGGCGAACGCGCCGACGATCAGCGCCGCGGTGATGCCGGCGAAGGTCGCCTGGAACGCGATGAACGCGAATTCGGGCAGCTTGACGTTGTCGGTGAACGTGTCGGCGAGGGTGTCGATCGTGACGCCGGCGAGGAACAGCTTGTCGAGCGAGCCGATGAACGGAGTCGCCTCGGTGAACGCGAGCGAATAGCCGTAGAACACCCACAGCACCGCGATCAGCGAGAACACGACCATCACCTGCATCAGCACCGACAGCATGTTCTTCGAGCGCACGAGGCCGCCATAGAACAGCGCGAGGCCGGGCAAGGCCATGAACAGCACGAGCAGCGTCGAGGTCATGATCCACGCGACGTCGCCCTTCTCGACGACGGGCGCGGCGGCTGCCGCTTTTGCGACGACGTCGAGCGCCGGCGCGGCGTCCTGGGCGAAGGCACCGCCCGCGAGGCCGGCGGTCAGCAGCGTCGGCAGGATTGCGAAGGTTTTTTTCATGATTTGCCCTCCGTTATAGCGCGTCGATACCGGTTTCGCCGGTGCGGATGCGGATCGCCTGTTCGAGGTCGTAGACGAAGATCTTGCCGTCGCCGATCTTCCCGGTCGCAGCCGACTTCTCGACCGCCTCGATGACCTGGTCGAGCAGTTCGGTCGGAATCGCCGCCTCGATCTTCACTTTCGGCAGGAAATCGACGACGTACTCGGCGCCGCGGTACAGCTCGGTGTGACCTTTCTGGCGCCCGAACCCCTTGACCTCGGTGACCGTGATGCCCTGCACCCCGATCGCGGACAGCGCTTCGCGGACTTCGTCGAGCTTGAAGGGCTTGATGATGGCGGAGACGAATTTCATGATTTTTCCTTTCGATCGAGGGGTCAGAAGGACCGGCTGACCGAGAACACGACCCGCTCCTCGGCGAGGTCGCCGCTCTCGTCGGTGTCGACGTAGTGCAGGCCGAGGTTGAATCCCGCGAGCTCCTTCGTGACGCCGAGTTTCCAGTCGTTGTACGAATCGACGGGGCCGACGATGCGCTGGCGCCCGACGTGCGCGTTGAGCGTCAGGCCGTCCGTGACCTCGTACGCGGCGGCGAGATCGAAGTACTGGCTGCCGTCCGATTCGTCGAGGCCGAAGAGGTCGGTGAAGGCGTACGAGTACTTGAAGGTCAGGAAGGCCCAGCTCAGCCCGACGTAGCCTTCGGTCGTGTGCGGCTCGTCGAGGCCGGTATCGTTCCGCCACGCGCGGTCAAAGTCTCCCGGGTAGTAGTACTGCAGCACGCCGACGTCGAGGCCGACGGGCCCGAGCGGCATCTTGAAGCCGCCGTAGATGTCGAGCTCGAGGCTGTTGCCCGACGACGACGTCGTCTCCGCATCGCTCAGCCACGACACGTTCGAGCCCCACACGCCGGCGTAGAAGCCGCCCGGATGCGCGTAGTCGAATCCGCCCTGCAGCGCCGGCCGCTCGTCGGTCTGGCTGATGCCGCGGAACGCATAATCGGACACGACCGCGACGTTCGCCGTGAAAGGACTGTCCTGCGCGAACGCGGCGCTCGCGCCGATCAGCGGCAGCGCGGCGACGAAGACGGCGGCGGTTTTGCTCTTGTTCATGGCCTTGCTCCTTGACGTGATTTTCGGCAGCCATGACTAGCATCGGCCGTGCCATACCCCGAGAAGACATCTCAATGCCTTGTTCAGAAGGGAAAATTGCGTTGCGAAAGAAATGTCATCGCGCCCGCGAGCGCGTTTTTCATCGTCGCGCGCGACGCCGATGCACCGATCGGGTGCGTATTGCCGGCGCGGCTGGTGCGAACCGGAATGGACGGTTCGGGCCAAAAAATCGCACGTGGTAAACTACGTGTCCTTCATCAACCCAGAGGCTCCGCCATGGCCGGTCCCCGCTTCCTTGACGAACTCGGTGCGAAGCTTTCGGAGCTCGCTTCCAGCAATCCCGCGCGGGACTTCGAGAAGAACGCGAAGGCGCTGCTCGGCAGCGCGTTCGGCAAGCTCGATCTCGTGACGCGGGAGGAATTCGACATCCAGCGCGAAGTGCTCGCCCACGCGCGGCAGAAGCTCGTCGAACTCGAAGAACGCGTCGCCGCGCTCGAGTCCGAACTCACACGCGCGCGCACCGACCGTGAAGAGGACTGAGCGTCCGGGTCTTCGGCCCGGAGGCTGTCGGTGCGCGCACCATTTCGGCGTCGACGATCGGCGCTGCACCTGAATGGGCGCCGGCACCCGTAGGTCGGACTGCGCGAAGCGATGTCCGACGTCCGCGGCTTGCCGTAACTTTCGCGTCGGCGTTCGCCTGCGGCTCACGCCGGCCGTGTGGGCAACTCGATCGCGCGGGTCGGACTGAGTAAGCGTCTTCCTTCTTCCTGTGGCGGCGGCCTGGAGCCGGCCGGGCATGACATCGGGCGGAACGGCGAGGGCGCCGCCGCGGGGCGGTGTCCCAGGGTTGCCGTTGCCCTCATTCATCGTTTCGTGCCCCATGGCGGTGCATTCCGGATCCGCCGCGCGCGAGCGGAATCATTCAACTGTTTGTCATAAACCGTGCCTCCGGTAGACTGCCCCGCGATCCTTTCCGGAGACGTCCCATGTCGTTGGCCCTGGTACGCACGCGCGCGCTGGTCGGTCTGAATGCCCCCGAAGTCACGGTCGAAGTCCATCTCGCGAACGGATTGCCGTCATTCAACCTTGTCGGCCTCGCCGATACCGAGGTGCGCGAGGCGCGCGACCGGGTCCGCGCGGCGATCGTCACGTCCCAGTTCGAATTCCCGCAGCGCCGCATCACCGTGAATCTCGCCCCGGCCGATCTGCCGAAGGAGGGCGGACGCTTCGATCTGCCGATCGCGATCGGGATCCTCGTCGCGTCCGGGCAGGTCGAAGGCGCGCGTCTCGGCGGGCATGAATTCGTCGGCGAGCTGTCGCTGAACGGCTCGCTCCGCCCGATCCGCGGAGCGCTCGCGGCCGCGCTCGAAAGCGGCCGTGCGGCGCGCGGCCTCGTGCTGCCGGACGCGAACGCGGACGAAGCGGCGCTCGCGAGCGCCGCGCAAGTGCTGCCGGCCGGCAACCTGCTTGCGGTGTGCGCGCACCTGAACGGGCACACGGCGCTCGCGCGGCACGTTCCCGCGCCGCGCGAGGCGGGCGGCGCGCAGGAGGCGGATCTGGCCGAGGTGAAGGGGCAACTGCAGGCGCGCCGCGCGCTCGAAGTCGCCGCCGCCGGTCAGCATTCGCTGCTGTTGTTCGGGCCGCCCGGCACCGGCAAGTCGATGCTCGCGCGGCGCCTGCCCGGACTGCTGCCGCGGATGGACGAGGCGGAGGCGATCGAGAGCGCCGCGATCCAGTCGATCGAAGGGTCCTTCGACGCGTCGCGCTGGGCGCAACGGCCGTACCGCGCGCCCCATCATTCATCCTCGGCGCCGGCGCTCGTGGGCGGTGGCGCGAATCCGCGTCCCGGCGAAATCAGCCTTGCGCACCACGGCGTGCTGTTCCTCGACGAGTTGCCCGAGTTCGATCGCCGCGTGCTCGAGGCGCTGCGCGAGCCGCTCGAGACCGGCACCGTGACGGTGTCGCGCGCGCGCCGACGGGCCGAGTTCCCCGCGCGCTTCCAACTCGTCGCGGCGATGAACCCCTGCCCCTGCGGGCACGCCGGCAGCGCGCGCTGTCGCTGCACGCCGGACCAGATCGCGCGCTACCGCGGCAAGCTCTCCGGTCCGCTGCTCGACCGCATGGACATCATCATCGAAGTGCCGTTGCTCGATCACGCCGAGATGCTCGCGCAGCCCGCCGGCGAGCCGAGCGCCGCGGTGCGCGAGCGGGTCGAACGCGTCCGCGCGGTGCAACGCGACCGCCAGGGGGAACCGAACAGCCGGCTCGCCGCGGGGCGAATCGACGCGCTCTGCGCGCCCGACAACGAAGGACGGGCGCTGCTGAGCCACGCGATCGCGCGGTTGAACCTGTCGGCGCGCGGCTACCACCGCGTCCTGAAAGTCGCGCGGACGATCGCCGACCTCGCCGGCGCCGAACGCGTCGGCGCCGCGCATCTCGCCGAAGCGATCCAATACCGGCGGGGATTGGACCCCCGGTAACGCCCGAGGGGCGCCGCAGGCCCGTCGAGCCGTAGGTCGCGTGAGCGCAGCGAAGGCCGACGCGGGGGTGGATCGGAGCCGTGGAACGTCGGACATCGCTGCGCTCGGCCCGACCTACGCACGATGACGCCCAATGCGGGCATCGGGGCGACGTCGGACGGGCACGACCGGCGGCATGAGTGAGCCCCCCGGCGACCTGAGCCGGCGCTTCAGCCTGTATGCTTTCGTGACGCGGCAAGCCGGCCGAACGAAACCAGACCGGCGTTCCGGCCTCGACGCCAGTCCCGAAACGGGTCGCCGCGCGGATCCCGCCACCAACGACAAGAACGACGTTCCCCAGGAGTCTTGCTGTGCCCGCTTCCTCCCCGTGGCTCGCGGCGGTGCTCGCCGCGCTGTCGGCGATCGGCCCTTTTTCGATCGACACCTACCTGCCCGCTTTTCCGGCGATCTCGGTGTCGCTGTCGGCGACGCAGCTCGAAGTCCAGCAGACGCTCACGGCGTACATGGCGACCTTCGCGTTCATGGTGCTGTGGCACGGCGCGCTCGCCGACCGGTTCGGGCGTCGCGCGGTGATTCTCGTGTCGATGGCCCTGTTCGCCGCGGCGTCGCTGATTTGCGCATTCGCGCCGTCGATCGAGTGGCTGTGGGTCGGGCGCGCGCTGCAGGGACTGGTGGGCGGCGCGGGCGTCGTCGTCGGGCGCGCGATCGTCCGCGACGTGTACGACGGCGCGCAGGCGCAGCGGCTGATGTCGCGCGTGATGATGATCTTCGCGATCGCGCCGGCCATCGCGCCGATGATCGGCGGCGTCCTGCTCGCCGTCGGCGGCTGGCGCGCGATCTTCGTGTTTCTCGCGCTCTTTTCGACCGCGCTGGCGTATCTCACGTGGCGCTTCCTGCCCGAGACCCTGCCGGTCGCGGCGCGCCACCCGCTCCACCCGGTGACGCTCGGCCGCGCGTACACCAAGGTGTTCGGCAGCGGCGCGTTCCTGCTCGTCGCCGGCGCGGTCGCGTTCAACTTCAACGGGTTCTTCGTCTATGTGGTGTCGGCGCCGACCTTCCTGATCGACCATCTCGGACTCGGGCCGCAGCAGTTCGGCTGGCTGTTCGTGCCGGCGGTCCTCGGCATGATCGGCGGGTCGGCGCTGTCCGGCCGCATCGCCGGGCATTGGAGTTCGCGGCGGACGATCGCGGTGGGTTTCGCGATCATGATCGCCGCGTCGCTCGGCAACGTCGTCGTCGCCGCGGTGCTGACGCCGGGCGTGCCGCAGTCGGTGCTGCCGATCGGGTTCTATACGCTCGGGATGGCGCTCGCGATGCCGAGCCTGACGCTGCTCGCGCTCGACCGCTTTCCCGCGCGGCGCGGCCTCGCGTCGAGCTGCCAGAGCTTCCTGCAGGTCGGCGTGAATTCGGTGACCGCGGGTCTGCTCGCACCGGTGCTGTGGTACTCGCCGCTGACGCTCGCGGCCAGCATGGCGGGTTTCGTCGGGTTCGGACTGTTCCTGTTCCTGAACTGGCGGCGCGTGCAGGAGCCGTGAGCGTCAGGCGACGACGTCGATTTCGCCGAGGTAGGCCGCGCGCACTTTCGGGTCGGTCAGGAGCTCGGCGCCGGTGCCGGACAGCGTGATCCGCCCGGATTCCATCACGTAGGCACGCTGCGAGAATTCGAGCGCGAGGTTCGCGTTCTGCTCGACGAGCAGGATGGTGACGCCTTCCTTCGCGACCGACTGCACGACTTCGAAGATCTTCTCGACGACGAGCGGCGCGAGCCCCATCGAGGGCTCGTCGAGCAGCAAGAGCTTCGGCCGCGACAAGAGCGCGCGGCCGATCGCGAGCATCTGCTGTTCGCCGCCGGACAAGGTGCCCGCGACCTGCGCGAGCCGCTCTTTCACGCGCGGCAGCATCGCGTAGACGCGCTCGAGATCGGCCTCGATGCCAGCGGCGTCGCGGCGCGAATACGCGCCCATGCGCAAATTCTCCTCGACGGTCAGGCGCGTGAAGATGCCGCGGCCTTCGGGCACGAGCGCGATGCCGCGGCGCAGCCGCTTGTGCGCCGGCAGGTACCTGAGCTTCTCGCCCTGATAGACGATCTCCCCGCCGGCGAGCGGCAGAATGCCCGCGATCGTGTTCAGCGTCGTCGTCTTGCCCGCGCCGTTCGCGCCGATCAGGCTGACGAGCTCGCCGCGGTAGAGCTCGATGTCGATCCCCTTGACCGCGTGGATGCCGCCGTACGCGATCTGCACGCCGTCGAGCTGCAGCAGCGGCGACGCGGCGCTAGTGTGCATGCTTGCGGCCTCCGCCGAGGTAGGCGCTGATGACGGTTTCGTTCTTCTGCACGACGGCCGGCACGTCCTCGGCGATCTTGCGGCCGAAGTCGAGGACCGCGACGCGGTCGCACAGCCCCATCACGAGCTTCACGTCGTGCTCGATCAGCAGCACCGTGATGCCGTCGCGTCGGATCTGTTCGATCAGGAGTTTCAGTTGCGCGGTCTCGGTCGCGTTCATCCCCGCCGCCGGCTCGTCGAGCGCGAGGAGCTGCGGCTCGGTCGCGAGCGCGCGCGCGATTTCGAGCCGGCGCTGGTCGCCGTACGACAGGTTCTTCGCGGTCGCGGTCGCGAAGCGCTCGATGCCGACGTATTTGAGCAGCTCGTAGGCGCGCTCGGTCGTCAGGCGCTCCTCCTCGCGGGTGCGCTTGTTCTGCGTGAGGATGCCCCAGATCGTCGCCTTCGTGCGGATATGGTGGCCGGCCATCACGTTCTCGAGCGCGGTCAGGTCGCGGAACAGGCGGATGTTCTGGAACGTCCGCGCGATGCCCTGCGCGACGACGAGATGCGGCTTGCCGGTCGGCAGCGCGGTGCCGTTGAACACGAACTCGCCGCCGTCCGGCGCGTAGGCGCCGGTCAGCACGTTGAAGAGCGTCGTCTTGCCGGCGCCGTTCGGCCCGATCAGCCCGTAGATCTCGCCTTTGCCGATCGACAGCGACACCTCCGACAGCGCCTTCAGGCCGCCGAAGCGCTTGTCGATGCCGCGGGCTTCGAGCAGCGTGATCACCGCGTCACCCCGCGGCCGCGCAGGTGCTCGACGTGCGAATAGCGCGCGTGCGCCGGAATCAGCCCGGCGGGCTTGAGCAGCATCATCAGGATCATCGCGAGCGATAGCAGCAGCATGCGCAGCACTTCCGGGTCGAGGATCACGGTGCCGAACAGCGCCTGCTGCACCGGCACCGCGAGGTGGCGCAGGATCTCCGGCAGCGCGGAGAGGATCAGCGCGCCGACGATCGCGCCTGCGACGTTGCCCATGCCGCCGAAGACGACCATCGTCAGCACCGCGATCGACTCCATCAGCGAGAACGACTCGGGCGACACGAAGCCCTGGAACGAACCGAAGAGCCCGCCGGCGACGCCGCCGAAGGTCGCGCCGAGCGAGAACGCGAGGAGCTTCATGTTGCGCGTGTTGATGCCGATCGCCTTGGCGGCGAGCTCGTCGTCGCGCATCGCCGCCCACGCCCGGCCGACGCGCGACACTTGCAGCCGCTGGATGAACACGATCGAGCCGACGACGCAGGCGAGGAAGAAGTAGTAGTACAGGAACAGCGAATTGATCGAGAAGTCTTCGGTGACTTGTATGTTGCGCGACAAATCCCAGCCGAACAGCACCAGCGGGTCGAGCGCGTTGATGCCCTGCGGGCCGTTCGTGATGTTGATCGGATAGTTCAGGTTGTTCATGAAGATGCGCACGATCTCGCCGAAGCCGAGCGTGACGATCGCGAGGTAGTCGCCGCGCAATCGCAGCACCGGGAAGCCGAGCATGATACCGGCCATCGCGGCGAAGCCGGCCGCGAGCGGCAGCACGACCCAGAACGGCAGGTGCACGTCGAAATGCGGCGACGCGAGGAACGCGAACGTGTAGGCGCCGACCGCGTAGAACGCGATGTAGCCGAGGTCGAGCAGCCCGGCGAAGCCGACGACGAGGTTCAGGCCCAGCGCGAGCATCACGTACAGCAGCGCGAAGTCGAGCACCCGCACCCAGGTGCGGCCGAACAGGATCGCGATGATCGGCGCCGCGAGCGCAAGGACGAGGATCAGCCAGCGCGCGGCCTGCGGGTTGCGTTTGCCGAGCCACGGGACCGCGAGGGCGAGTTCGTTCATTCGGAGGTCCCCGTCACGCGCGGTCCGACACGCGTTCGCCGAGCAGGCCGGTCGGCCGGAAGATCAGCACGAGCCCGAGGATGATGAACGCGAAGATGTCCTGGTACGACGAGTTCAGGAAGCCGAAGGTCAGGTGTTCGATGTAGCCGGCGCCGAAGGATTCGACGAGCCCGAGCACGACGCCGCCGAGCATCGCGCCGCCGAGGTTGCCGATGCCGCCCAGCACCGCGGCGGTGAAGGCTTTGAGGCCCGGCATGAAGCCCATGCCGTAGTGCGCGATGCCGTAGTTGCTCGCGTACATCACGCCGGCGATCGCCGCGAGGCCCGCGCCGATGACGAAGGTCATCGCGATGATCAGGTTCGTGTCGACGCCCATCAGGCTCGCGACGCGGTGGTTCTCGGCGGTGGCCCGCATCGCGCGGCCGAGCTTCGTCTTCGTCACGAGCAGGATCAGCGCGGCCATGATCAGCGCCGAGCCGACGATGATCGCGATCTGGATCGGCGTGATGAACACGCCGGCAATCGGCTGCACCGGCGTCGTCGAAATCAGCTGCGGGAAAGTGTGGTAGCTGCGGCCCCACAGGATCATCGCGATCGTCTGCAGCAGGAAGGACACGCCGATCGCGGTGATCAGCGGCGCGAGCCGCGGCGCGTTCCTCAGGCGCCGGTACGCGAGCCGCTCCATCGCGTAGCCGAGCATCATGCACACCGGGATCGCGACCGCGAGGGACAGCGTCAGCATCGCGAGCGGCGACATCCCGGGCGCCGCGCCCATCAGGAACAGCATCGTCTGCAGCGCCGTCATCGCGCCGATCATCACGAGGTCGCCGTGCGCGAAGTTGATCAGCCCGAGGATGCCGTAGACCATCGTGTAGCCGAGCGCGACGAGCGCATAGACGCTGCCGACGACGAGCCCGTTTACGAGTTGCTGGAGGAAGGTTTCCATCGTCAGCCTCGATGTTGCGGGCGCGCGGGGTGTTCGACATCGCCGGCCGACAGGACGGGCGTCGAACGGGGTAGGCCGATTACGACGGGCATCGACGGAAAAGGGGCGCGGCCGCCGCCGGCCGCCGCCCCGGTTGTCGCCGCCGTCACGCGCGGCGGCCGCTTGCTGTCACATCGCCGCCCATGCGCCGTCCTTGTAACGGTACATCGTCACCGCGCCTTCGCGGATGTCGCCCTTGTCGTCGAACGAGACGGTGCCGATCACGCCGGGGAAGTTCGACTTCGAAAGCTCGGGCAGGTACTTCGACGGCTCGGGCGAGTTCGCCGCCTGCATCGCCTTGATGATCGCGGTCGCGGCATCGTACGCGTACGGCGAGTAGATCTGCACGTCGGCGTTGAACCGCGCCTTGTAGCGGGCGCGGAACTCGGTCCCCCCGGGCATCTTGTCGATCGCGAGGCCCGGCATCGAGCAGTAGGCGCTGCCGTTGATCGCGTCGCCGGACAGCTTGATCATCTCGGGGCTGCAGCCGCCGTCGCCGGTGACGAACTTCGCTTCGACGCCGAGCTGCTTCAGTTGCCGCAGCATCGGGCCGGCCTGCGCGTCCATGCCGCCGAAGAAGATCACGTCCGGCTTGATGCTGCGGATCTTCGTCAGGATCGCGTTGAAGTCGGTCGCCTTGTCGGTCGTGAATTCGCGCGCGACGACCTTCGCGCCGCCGGCCTTCACCGCCTTCTCGGTCTCGTCGGCGAGGCCCTGGCCGTACGCGGTGCGGTCGTCGATGATCGCGACCGTCTTCGCGCCGAGGTCGCCGGCGATGAACTTGCCGAGCCGGCTGCCCTGCTGCACATCGTTCGCGATCGTGCGGAACACGCCCTTGTAGCCCTGGCGCGTCAGCGTCGGGTTCGTCGCCGACGGCGACACCATCGGCACGCCCGCCTGATTGTAGATGCGCGACGCGGGAATCGTCGTGCCCGAGTTCAGGTGGCCGATCACGCCTTTGACGCCCGCATCGACGAGGCGCTGCGCGACCGTCGTGCCGGTCCGCGGGTCGGCCTGGTCGTCTTCGCCGATCAGTTCGAACCGCACCTTCTTGCCGCCGATCGTGATGCCCTTCGTGTTGGCGTCCTCGATCGCGAGTTTCGCGCCGTTTTCGTTGTCCTTGCCGAGGTGCGAAATCGTGCCCGTCAGCGGCGCGACGCTGCCGAGCTTGACGACCGTTTCCTGTGCGTGTGCCACCGACAGCCCGAATCCCATTACCGCGATTGCAACGACCGTTGTTTTCATGCCCGACCCTCCGCTGGAATCAAGGAATTGCCCCATTTCGTCCGCCCGGTGCCGAACCTCGACTACTGAGGCGCCCGGGCGGCCCTGCTGCATGCAACGCCGTGTTTCGTCGATTCCGCAGGCCACGCATCCGCACGCGGAAACACGCCGAAAAGTCGCCGTATTCTGCCGAAAAACCCGTGAACGGTGCGCGAGGCTGCCGATGCTCCCGGGGGACGCGGACCCCGCGACGCAGCATTCAGCGGCCTGCAACGCTTCGTCGCGCCCACGCAAATAGCGCGACTTCAGGCGTATCGGGGGGGAGAAGACCGTGACGACACGCACAGTACGGATGGCGCGGTGCACAATCCATGCCGCGTAATGGGTTTCCCTAATGGGCGCGGAAAGAGGCGGGAACAGCGGGGAGGGAGATGAAAAAACACGTCGCGCGGACGTCCGCGCCGGCGATCCTCGCCGCGCTCGCCCCCGTCCGCTGCCGGGCCACCCGAGTGGGGCGCGCCGTTCACCGCCAGACGCCGCGAGTGGTCAGTTCAGCGCTTCCCACTTGCCGTTGCGGAAGCGGTACATCGTGACCCCGCCTTCGCGGATGTCGCCGTTCTTGTCGAACGCGATCTGGCCGGTAATGCCGGGCATGTTCAGCTTCTTCAAGGCGGGCAGGTATTTTGACGGCTCGACCGAGTTCGCCGCCTTCATCGCTTCGACGATCGCCATCGCCGCGTCATAGCTGTACGGCGCGTACAACTGCACGTCGGTCTTGAAACGTTCCTTGTAGCGGCTGTTGAATTTCGCACCGCCGGGCATGTCCGCCATCGGGATGCCGGCCTGGGTGCAGTACGTCTCGGCCGTCATCGCGTCCGCGGCGAGCTTGATCATCTCCGCGGTGCAGGCGCCGTCACCGCCGAGGAATCTTGCGCCGAGACCGAGCTGCTTCATCTGGCGCAGCATCGGGGCGGCCTGGGCGTCCATGCCGCCGAAGAACAGCGCGTCGGGCTGTTTGCCCTTGACCTTCGTGAGGATCGCGGTGAAGTCGGTCGCCTTGTCAGTCGTGAACTCGCGCCCGACGACCTGCACGCCCTGCTGCTTGAGGCTTTCGATGAACGCGTCGGCGAGGCCCTGGCCGTAAGCGGTGCGGTCATCGACGACCGCGACCTTCTTCGCCTGCAGCGTCTGGCCGGCGTATTTCGCCATCGCGGCGCCCTGTTGCAGGTCGTTCGCGATGACGCGGAAGGTGCCCGTGTAGCCTTGCTGCGTGAGCTTCGGATTCGTCGAGGACGGCGTGATCATCGGGATGCCGGCCTGTTCGTAGATGCGCGAGGCCGGGATCGACGCCCCCGACGTCGTATGGCCGACGACGCCCTTCACGCCGAGGTCGCTCAGGCGCTGCGCGACCGTCGTCGCGGTGCGCGGGTCGGCTTGGTCGTCTTCGCTGACGAGTTCGAATTTCACCGGCTGCCCGCCGACCGTCGTGCCCTTCGCGTTTGCGTTCTCGAGCGCGAGGCGGGCACCGTTCTCGCCGTCCTTGCCGATATGCGCGAGCGGCCCGGTCAGCGGGCCGGCATGGCCGATCCTGACGACCGTCTGGGCGTGCGCGGAGAGCGCGAAACCGGCGAGCGCGAAAGCGAGCAGGGTCCTGTTCATTCGAAGTCTCCTCATTGTCGTTGACGCGGGGCCGTCCTGCGATGCCACCCCGGCGATCTCGCTGGTGACGGGGGCGGGCTGCGATCGGAAGAATAGCGCGTGCCGCCGGCCCGGAGCACGTTCGGCCCCGCGGGTGGCGTCCGGAGCGTCCGGCAGGCCGCGCTACACTCGTTCCTCGCGAGGCGCCCGCGTCGCCGCATCCTCGGGAAAGGAGAACTCCGGCCATGAAACGACTCATCGCGCTGTTGTGCACCCTCCTCGCGGCGATCGGCTTGGCGGCCTGCGACTATTTCGCGCTCCGCGAGCTCGAGCCCGGCGTATCGACCGCGGTGGACGTGCGCGACCGGCTCGGCAAGCCCGGGATGGAATGGCGCAACGAAGATGGCTCGGCCACTTGGGAATACTCACGTCAGCCCGAGGGGACGCAGTGCTACATGGTCACGATCGGGCCGGACGGCGTGCTGGGGTCGATCGAGCAGGTATTGAACGAAAGCGGTTTCGCCCGGATCAAAAGAGGTATGACGGGCAACGACGTGCGACGGATTCTCGGCCGCCCGGCAACCGAGCAGTACCTGGAACTCGCCGGCGAGACCGTCTGGAACTGGCACATCGAATCGCCGCCGCCGGCGTCGGACCCGACCTTCTTCACGGTGCATTTCAACAACGACGGGCGCGTCGTCAAGACGAGCCGCAATACGGAATACCGAGGGGGCTGAAATGTGGTCCCGCATCATCGCCATTCTTGCCCTGCTCTTCGTCGCCGGCTGCGCAAGCTACGCGTCGCGCATGCCGCCGCTGACGACGGAAGCCGATGCGATCGCAGTACACGGCCAGCCGACGCGGCGCTGGGACAACGGCGACGGCACAACCACTCTGGAATATTCGACGCAGCCGTACGGCGAGACCGCGGTGATGGTCACGATCGACCAGGGTGGCATCGTGCTCGAACAGCACGACGCGCTGTCGGACCGCAATCTCGGCAACGTCAAGCGCGGCATGACAAAGGACGAGGTGTCGCGTCTGCTCGGCACGCACCGTTCGGTCCAGATCTTCCACCTCAGCGGCGAGGAGGTGTGGGACTGGAACATCTACAACGACGGTCCGGGCATCGCGACGCTGTTCAATGTGCATTTCGTCGACGGTAAGGTCGTGCGCACGAGCCGGACCTACGTCTATCCGAGCGACGGCGTGTTGAGCGGCGCGATGTTCGGCTACCCGTACCCGTACTACGCGTATCCGTTTCCGTACCGATCCCGCTGGCGCTACTACCCGTACTGGCCCGGCCATCCGTGGTACTGGTAGGGCGCCGTCGCGGTGGGATGTAAACGTCCCCGCGATCGAGGCACCCGCTGTGCGTCGCGCGGTCCTCAGAAGCTCTTCGAGACCGCGAACACCACGCGCTCCTTGAAGATCTTGCGCCCGTCGCGGTCGCCATAGACCTTGTGGCTGCTATCGACGTCGGTATCGTGGTAGCGCAGGTCGAAGTTCAGCCCCCATATTGGCTTCGTGACGCCGACGTTCCAGTGCCGCCAGCCCTCGGCGCCGTCGCCGGTCAGTTTCTGGTAGCCGAATGAGCCGTCGATCCCCCAGCCGTTGGCGAGCGCGACTTTCGGGTGGATCGCGTAGTTCACCCCGTTCCAGCCGTCGACGCCGAACCAATCGTCGAGCGTCGGCGTGACTTCGAGCTTCAGGTTCCCCGGCCCGACGTCCCGGTCGAGGTACATGTACAACTCGCTGTAGTTGTAGCGGTTCGCGCCCGGGTACTGGTACGAGAATGCCATCACGTTGTAGTTGAAGCCGCTGTCGCCGATGGTGCCGTACTTGCCGAGGTAGGGGCCGACGACCGCGTAGATGTCGGGCGAGCCCTCGAACTTGTTCGTCGAGCCGAAATAGCCGAGGTAGGTGCCGCTCGAATGCGTCCACGCCAGCGAGGCCTGCACTGCGGGCACTTCGCCGCTTACCGTTTCCGACTCGCCGCGGAACACGTAGTCGGTCGCGAACTTCACGGACGCACCGATCGTCCCGCCGAGCACCACCGGCTTGTCCTCGGCCTGCGCCGTGCAGGTCAGCGCGATCGCGACCCCCGCGAGCATCAGCTTCGTGTATTCGCGCTTCATGTTTGCTACCTCATCGTCGTTGCAATCCGCGTCCGTCCGCCGGACTCGTTCGCTTCGCATGATGGGGAGCCGAAATGAACGGCAACGCCGAAAAAGGTGAATCGCGCGCTGCGTTTTGTAAACCGCCGCCCGACGCGCCTTCGGGCGATTCCACCGGCGCTCGGGGACACGCGGGGGGATCCCGTGCCCGGCGCGCAACACCGTTAACGTCGGTTAACAAATCCCCGCGCGGCGACAACAAAACCGCGCGGACTGTTCATGGCCGCTCTCTAGGATGGTGCTCGGAAAAGGTATCCAGGCAACCGGCACTTGATGGAGAGGCAAATCATGAGCATGTCGAGAAGGGAATTTCTGAAGGCTTCGGTCGCGTCCGCGGTGGCTGCGAACGGGCTGGCGTGGTTCGGGGCGGGTGAGGTGTTCGGCGCGGATACGGTCGTGATCCCGAGCGCGAGCCACTGGGGGCCGTTCAAGGCGGTCGTGAAGAAAGGCGTGCTCGTCGGGATCCAGCCGCTCGCCGACGTCGACGCGATGCCGACGAAGATGCTCACCGAAGGCCTGATCAGCCGCGTGTATCACAAGACGCGCGTGATGTACCCGATGGTGCGCAAGTCCTACCTTGCGAACCCGACCGGCGACACGAAGCCGCACCTGCGCGGCAAGGAGCCGTTCGTGCGCGTGACCTGGGACGAGATCCTCGCGATCACCGCGAACGCCGTGCTGACCACCGCGGAGCAGCACGGCAACGAAGCGCTCTTCAGCAGCTCCTACGGCGGCTGGTCGCACGCGGGCCTGCTGCGCCCGCAAGTGCTGCAGGGGCGGCTCTTCGGCCTCATCGGCGGGCATTCGGTGACGACCGGGGATTACTCCGGCGGCGCGTCGCAGATCAGCCTGCCGCACATCATCGGCGACATGGAGGTGTATTCGCCGCAGACCGCGTGGGAAGTGATGGCCGAGCACACCGAAGTGATGGTGTGGGTCGGCTGCGACCCGTGGAAGAACAACCGCATCGAATACACCGTCGCCGACCACCAGATGTTCCCGCGCTGGAAGCTCATCAAAGAGCGTGGCGTGAAGTTCATCTCGATCAACCCGCAGTACACGACGACCGACGAGGCGCTCGGGTCCGAGTGGGTGAAGATTGTGCCGAACACCGACACCGCGCTGTTCCTCGCGATGGCCTACCACGTGTATACGACCCGCCGCCACGACAAGGCCTACCTCGACAAATACACGGTCGGCTTCGACAAGTTCCTGCCCTACCTGCTCGGCAAGGACGCCGACGGCACGCCGCCGAAGACGCCCGAGTGGGCGTCGAAGATCACCGGCATCCCGGCGCAGAAGATCGTCGAGCTCGCGGAACTCTTCGCTTCGAAGCGCACGCAGTTCGCCGGCGCCTGGGCACTGCAGCGCGCGCACCACGGCGAGATGACGCACTGGGCGATCATCAATTTCGCTGCGATGCTGGGCAAGATCGGCAAGCCGGGCCAGGGCGTGGGCTTCAGCTGGCACTACGGCGGCGGCGGCATGCCGCAGTCGAACCACCCGATGCCGGTGGGCCTGTCGCAGGGCCGCAACCCGGTCAAGACGCGCTGTCCCGCGTCGCGCATCAGCGAGATGCTGATGAACCCGGGCAAGCAATACACGCGCGACGGCGCCACGCACACCTACCCCGACGTGCATCTGATCTACAACTCCGGCAATAACTTCATGTCGCACCAGCAGGACACGAACGAGCTCTTGCGCGCGATGAACAAGAAGGTGCGCACGGTGATCTGTCAGGACCCGTGGTGGTGCGCGTCGTCGCGCTTTGCCGACATCGTGCTGCCGGCGACGTCCGCGCTCGAGCGTGACGACATGAGCAGCGGCGGCACCTACAGCAACGACAAGATCTACGCGATGCGCCAGGTGATCCAGCCTTACGGCGAGAGCCTCGACGACTTCGAGGTCTTCCGCCGGCTCGGCGACCTGATGGGCGTCGGCTTCCAGTTCTCCGAAGGCAAGACGGTGCAGCAGATCCTGCGCGAGTCGTACGACCGCACGAACCCGACCGTGCCGTTCGACGAGTTCTGGGACAAGGGCATCGTGAAGATCGACGTCCCCGAGAAGATGCGCCAGTGGGTGCGCCACGGCGACTTCTACACCGACCCGGTGAAGAACCCGCTGCACACGAAGTCCGGCAAGATCGAGGTGTATTGCTCCGAGATCGACAGCTTCAAGGTGACCGACTGCCCGCCGATCCCGAAATTCCTCGAGCCGTTGGAATACCTCGGCAACGCCAAGCCCGGCCAGGTGCACGTCGTCAGCCCGCACCCGTTCAACCGCTTGCATTCGCAGATGGCGCAGGCCGACTTGCGCAAGTACGAGAACGTCAAGGGGCGCCAGCACGTGCGCATCAGCGTCGAGGACGCCAGAGCGAACGGCATCAAGGACGGCGACCTTGTCGAACTGTACAACGAGCGCGGCGCGCTGATCGCCGGGGCGGTCGTCACCGACCAGATCATGAAGGGCGTCGTGAGCCTCGAGGAAGGCAACTGGATCCAGCTCGATTCGAAGGGGCGTTGCAACAGCGGCGCGATCAACATCATCACGACCAGCGTCGCGTCGAGCGGCCTGAGCCAGGCGACGAGTGCGAACACCTGCATCGCGAGCATCAAGAAATGCACCGATGCCGAGTCCGAGAACCGCGCGTACGAGCCGCCGCCCGTCGAGAAGGCCGGCAAGCTCGCGCTCGACGTCGCCGGCATGAAGCTCTTCGAGCGCGCCGCGGCGCTCAAGGGCGCGACGATGGCGAGCATGACGCCGGGCGAGAAGCTGTTCTACGAACGCTGCACGCTGTGCCACGTGCCGCGCGAACCGGGCGACTACACCAAGAAGCAGTGGCACGGCATCACGCAGAGCATGTTCCCGCGCGCCGGCCTCGACGACGCGCAGAAGAAGATCGTGCTCGAGTTCCTCGAGAAGAACGCGAAGGACGCGGCAGCGATGTGACGCGGTCCGGTACACGATGGCGCCCCGACCGGGGCGTCGACGCTGCGGAGCCCGGCCACGAGCCGGGCTTATTCCGTCGACGCGGGCGAGTAGCGGAACTGAGGCGTGAAGGTGCTCGGCGGCAGCGAGTCGCCGAGGTCGATGCGGCCGAGACCGTTCTGGTCTACGACCTGCACGCGCGGACCGAGGTGGCGCGCGACCGGCCGCCCTTCGAGGAGATCGACCGCCTGGCCGACCGACAGCCGCCCCTGCAGCACCGGCGCGTCCGACGGCGCCGCGAGGACGCGTCCGCGCAGGATGCCGCGGTACACCGCCGGAGTGAAATAGGTCGCGACGATGTCGATTTTGTCCTGCAGCCCGCGCTCGCGCAGCACGCTGATCGCCGCCTCGGCCATCAGCGCGTTGCCGACGAGGTAGCGAACGTTCGGATGCCGGTCGAGCGTCTCCTGCACGAGGTTGCGCTGCACCGCTTTCGCGGTGTCGCCCCACGCGGTCGTCTCGATCACGATGCGGCTGCCCGCGATCGCTTCACGGAAGCCGCGGTCGACGAACGGCACCCAGCCCGCACCCCGGGGTCCCGGAAACCACGCGATCGGCAGGGGCGGGCCGTCTTCCGGATGGCGGCGGGCGAGGTATTCGCCGGTCCGCCGCCCCATCTCGTACCACGACACGCCGACCTTCGCGGCGATGCCGTCGTCCGCGATGTCATTGACCGTCGCGAGCACGGGCATCCGGCGCGCCACGTCGGCGATGACGTCGGCGAGGCCGTCGAAAGACACCGTGCCGAGGATCACGGCGTCGACGTCGGGGTCCGCCCCGCAGGACTTCAGCTGGTAACGCTGGATTTGCTCGTTCGGATATCCGCCGGCCTCGAAGAGGCGCAGCTCGACGCCGAGACGCCGCGCCTCGTCGACCATGCCGTAATCGACGCCGAGCCAGTATGCGTCCTTGATGTGCGGAAACACCGCGCACAGCGTCCAGCGCCGGGTCGCCGGCCGGGACGGCTCGTAGCGCGTGGCGCTGGGCGTGCGCGTGTAGTCGAACGGCGGCTCCCAGCGCACGACTTCGCGCGTGCCGGCCGAACCGGGCGCCGCGGCGGACAGCGCGAGCAGCGCGGTTGCGACAAAAAGGGGAAGGCGCCGGATGAGTGTCATGGGGGCGGGCAGGCGCCCGGTCGGGCGGAGCGACAAGTGCCGCGATCGCAGCGGGCGACAGGCAAATCCCGCCTTCGGAATCGTTGTCCCGCGGCGGGACGGGCGGGCAAAATGTTAGTCCAACCGCGGGACGCGAACAACGCCATTTTCTCCGCCATTTCCTCCCCTTCCTTCGGCGAGCCCGCGCGGCTGCGCCGTGCGCGCGCGGAATCATGACAAGCGCCTGGATCGAACGGCTCGACGCACGCTTCGGCCTGATGGGCAAGGTCCTGCTCGTTCTCGCCGCGGCGGCGCTGCTGACGGTCGTCGTCGCCGCGACCGCGTGGCTGAGCTTCCAGCAGGTCGTCGCGACACAGCGCGCGCTCATCGACGACGCGGTACCCGCAGTCGATGCGGTACAGGGTGTCGCACGGCTCAACATGCGGGTCGCGGCGCTCGCCGAGCAGCTCGGCCGCGCTTCGTCGGCGGCCGAGGTTGACCGGCTGCAGCGCACGTTCGGCGAGCAGCTCGCCGAGATTCGAGGCTTGCTGCAACGCCTCGACCGTCAGCATTTCGAGCCGGACCTCAGCGTTTCGGCCGCCGCGACGCTCGATGCGATCGCCGCGAACCTCTCGCAGCAGGTGGATGACGTCCGTCGCCGGATCGAACTGGGCAACCGCGAGCGCGGCCTGCTCGCGGAGAATCGGCGTGCCGTACTCGCGCTGGTGATGCTCGCGGAATCGCTGTCGGCGAATGCTTCGACCTCGACGATCGCGACCGTGTCCGGCCTCTATCCGCTGGTCGATTCTGCGCCGCCGAAGGAGCGGGTGTTCGAGTCGCTCGACCGTCTCGTCGAGGTGAACATCGACCGCATGGAGCGCATGGCCGAGTTGCAGCTCGTGTGCTTCAACCTCAAGACCCTGCTCGAACGCGCCGAGCGCGAGGAGAGCGGCGAAGCGCTGGCCGCGCTGCAGGCGGACTTTGCCGGGAACCTCGAAGTGCTGCAAAGGCGCCTCGAGGACATTCCCGATCCCGCACGCAAGGGGAGCGGACTCGTGGAATACGAGGTGCTCGCGGCTGCGGTCGTGCCCGACGGCCTGTTCGCCCTCGCGCAGGACCGGCTCGAACGCGCCGGCGCCTTCCGCCGCTTGCGCGATGACGGCGCCGCGCTCGGCGCCAAGCTCACCGACCAGGTCGGCGCGCTCGTCAGCGCCGCGCGCGTCGCGATCGACGCGGCTGGCGAGGAATCGAAGCGCGCCGTCGACCGTGGGATGTTCGGCTTCCTCGCGGTCGCGGCGATGCTGTTCTTCGCGTTGATCGGGACGCTGTGGGTGCTGTTCCGGCACCATCTGCTCCGCCGGCTGCAGGGGATGGAAGCGGCCGTGCGCGCGCTCGGCCGCGGCGACTTCGATGTCGCGATCGCGACGCCCGGCAACGATCCGCTCGGCCCGCTGGCGCGCGCCCTCGAGCAGTTCCGCGACAACGCGCGCGAGCGCGAACGCCTGGAATGCGAGCTGCGACGTCATCAGCACGAACTCGAGGACCAGGTCGCGGCGCGCACCGCGGAGCTGCGGCGGAGCAACGCGCTGCTCGAACGTGAAGTCGCCGAGCATGCGGTCGCGCGCCGCGAGGCCGAGGAAGCCAACAGCGCAAAGAACATGTTCCTCGCCACGCTGAGCCACGAGTTGCGCACGCCGCTGTCGGGCGTCAGCGGCAGCGTCCAGTTGCTGCGCGACACCGGCCTCGATCCGACCCAAAAGGAATACGTGCGGATGATCGGCTACGCGAACGCGACGCTGCTCGAGATCCTCGAGGACATGCTGAGCTTTTCGCGCCTGGAAGCCGGCAAGCTCGACTTCGAGCATGTCCCGTTCTCGCTGCGCGACGCGATCGACAACATGCTCGTGCTGCAGAGCGTGACCGCGCGCGCGAAAGGCATCGCGCTGGTGCGCGACATCGCGCCGGAAGTCCCCGACATCCTGGTCGGCGACCGCCGCAAGCTCAATCAGATCCTGCTGAACGTGATCGGAAACGCGATCAAGTTCACCGACGAGGGTTCGGTCACCGTGTCGGTGCGCGCGAGCCAGCCTGACGAGGCCGAGCGCGCGAGACTTGCTTTCACGGTCAGCGACACCGGCATCGGCATTCTGCCCGAGCACTGCGCCGAAGTGTTCAAGCCCTTCGTGCAAGTCGAGGACGCGAGCCACCGGCGCCACGGCGGGACGGGTCTCGGGCTCGCGATCTGCCAGCGGCTCGTCGAGCTGATGGGCGGCCGGATCGGGCTCGACAGCACCCCCGGGCAAGGGACGCAGGTTCGCTTCGAGCTGGAGTTCGAGCTTGGGGATGCCGTCCACGGCCAGCAGGACAGCGATGCCGCCGCATCGGCGTCGCCGCAACGGCCGCTCGACGTGCTGCTCGTCGAGGATGACGAGATCAACCGCATCGTCTGCACGCGCTACCTCGAATCGCTTGGCCACCGCCCTCTCGTCGCGGAAGACGGCGAAGCGGCACTCGAATTGCTGCACCGGCGCACCGAGGGGATCGACGCGGTGCTGATGGACATCAGTCTGCCCGGCGCGTCCGGCATCGAGGTGGCGCGCGCGATCCGCGGACTGGACGACGGTCGCTGGGCCAACGTGCCGGTCGTCGCAATGTCGGCGCACGTTGCGGGCGATGCTTTCGAGCAGTTTGGTTCAGCCGGGATCGCGGGCTTCCTCAGCAAGCCGTTCGACCGTACCGAACTCGCCGGAGCGATCGCCGCGGCAGCGGCCGGGCAGATACCGGGGCCCGCGGCCGGGGAACATCGAAGCGACGCCGGTGCCGGTGCCGGTGCCAGTGACAGTGCGGGGGCGGGAGGCGCGCTGCCGGGCGATGCCGCGCCGGTCGGCCGCGACGCGCCGATCGACGAGGACTATCTCGCCGGCGAGCTCGCGAGCCTTGGCGCGCGCACGCTCGCCCACCTGCTCGAACTTTTCCGCGAGGACGCGGACGCGGCCTTTGGCGAGTTCGAACGCAGTGTGGCCGCCAGCGACCGCGACGCGCTCGCGCAGCGCGCGCACCGGCTGGCCGGTGCCGCCGGCAACCTCGGCTTCGTGCAGGTGACCGCGGATTCGAAGCGGCTCGAAGACGCCGCCCGCGACCCGGCGCGCGAACCCGGGGAACTCGAACGGATGATCGACGGCTTGCGGGGACAGGTCGCCCGCGCATGCGAGGCCCTTGCGGCGCGCCTCGCCGTCGAGGAACGGGTCGACCCGCGAAACCCCCCGTCGGCTACAGCGGAGTGACGTCGGCGGCGAGCAGATAACCTTCGCCGCGCACGGTCAGGATCAGCTCGGGATTCTTCGAGTCGACTTCGAGCTTCTCGCGCAGGCGCGAAATCAGCACATCGATCGTCCGGTCGTTGGGATCCCACGCGCGATGGCTGACGTTCTGCATCAGCCGGTCGCGGCTCAGGACGATCCCGGGCCGGCGCACGAGGCTCGCAAGCAGTTCGAACTCGCCGCGGGTCAGGTTTTCCCGCCGGCCGTCGCTGCCGACGAGGCGCCGCTGCGCGATGTGGATGGTCCAGTTGGCGAAGCGATACGCGCCGTGCTCCTGCGCCGCGGGGCGGTTGCGCATGCCGCGCAGGACGATCTTCACCCGCGCGAAGAGCTCGCGCGAATTGAATGGCTTCGTGACGTAGTCGTCCGCACCCGATTCGAGCCCGACGATCTTGTCGATGTCGTCGCTGCGGCCGGTCACGAGGATGATGCCGAGACGTTCGTCGTGCGCGCGCAACTCCCGCGCGAGCTCCAGCCCGTCCTTGCCGGGCAGCCCGACGTCGAGCAGCACGACGTCGATCGGCTGTGCCCTCAGCACGTCCCACATCTTCTCGCCGTTGTTGGCGGCCAGCACGTCATACCCCGCGCTCGAAAAATAGGCTTCGAGCCGTGCGCAGGTCACCGGGTCGTCGTCGACGACAAGGAGTCTAGGTCGATTCTCGATCACGGGTGGCGGAACTTTCGTGGAACGGACGGCCCGTCAGTGCAGGGCCGCGGGGCGCGCCGATTATATCGGGATTCCCTGTTGAAGCGCCGGGTCGTCCTGCCGCACCGGGGTCGTGCAAGGCCGCGCGCTCCATGTGTTCCGGTTCATCGAGCGGGTTTCCAAGGTCGAAAAATCCGGTGAGCCAGCTGGACGAGGGCGTGGGCGAGAGGGGTGACGCGGTGGTGGCGAGCGGGTCTGTCAGCATGATTCCGGGCGCGAGGATGTGACGGCCGCGGACAGTCTCGGCTGCGGCCAGCGTGCCCGCTCGACGTCGGTTGCGGCCGCCTGCTGCCGTGCGACGCAGGCGTCGAACGCCGAGGCGGTGCCGGAGGCGAGCGCGCGGAGCAGCACCGCCCCGCTTCATTTATTTCAGGTCATGTCGGTTTGGAAGTGGAATACGGGGGTGAGCCCGATACCGTCTGTAATCTTCCATGAGCAGCCGCGCTTCGGGCTGCTCGTCGCACCGAGGGCGAAACGTGTCTTGCACCTCCGTCAGTCCGACCAGCCCTGCATGCGATTAGGCTCGGCGTCGTGACGGCGGGACCACCAGGGGAGATAGGCGTTGCCTTCGCCGCGGGCGCGGAACCAGGGTTTGTCGGGGTCGAACGGGGTCGGGTGCGCGGGCGGGCGCACGAGAACGGCGGTGACGGAGGGGTCGTCGGCGCGGACTTCGCCGGCGAAGGACTCGCGCGTGGCGGCGACGACGACGGGGACGTTGCGGTGGTGCGCGTAGGCGATCGCGAGGACGAAGTTGGTGGCGGCGGTGCCGGCGCCGAGTTCGCCGAGCAGCGCGGCGGTGTCGAAGCTGTGCTCGAGGAACGGCTTGGCGGGCAGCGTCTCGGTCATCGCCTGCGCGAGCGGGCCGACGCGGCGGCTCGCCTCGGCGCTGCCCTGGCCAGCTTCGTGGATCACGTAGCCAAGCGCCGCGGGCTCGAGCCCGCCGCGGCCCGCGGCGTCGGCGAACGCCTCGCGCCACGCGGCG
>NZ_JAKFEF010000030.1:0-1706 GCF_036675785.1 Aromatoleum sp. | reverse complement strand
GTTCATGCACGTTCGGCAGGCCAAAGGACGGCGGAGTATGCCGACGTGTTCATCGCACAGGCATCCCTCTTTAAGGTGACGCACAGAAACGATTCGTCGCTCGAAGCGGACCCTAGAATTTTTGTTCGCTTGCCCGTGAGTGCGGGCTGTGAACGAGCCGCGTGCACCCCGCGCGACAACGACGACGACGCGCCCCGGAGCCCTTCTTGTCCCTGCCCACCGACGAACAACGAAAGGCGCCCCCGCCGCCCAGCCGTGCCGCCAAGCCGAGCTTGATCGAGAGTGAGACCGCGCCGCGCCGCCCTGCAAACGGCGACGCTCCGAACCTGCGCATGCTTGACGAGCTCGAGTCCGTTGTCAGACCGAGTGCGGGCCGGTCCGATCGGCACGGTTCTGGATGGGTCGTCGCGATGGCGCTGTCGGCGGCCGCAATTGCCGGCGTCTGGTGGTGGAGCCAACAGGACGCCGCCAACCTGTTGCCGTCGCTCGACGGGACCGCCGAAAGCGTACTCGCGGGCGTGCCCGCTGTGGCGGAGCCACACGCTGCCGCGTCAGCAAGCGCAACGCCGGTTGCCGTGACGGCCGCGCGTATCGAAATGCTGCCCCCGGACATGTCCGCGCGGCCGGCAGCAGCGAAGATGCCGACCGAAGCGGCGCAAGGCGCTGCCGAGCCTGCCCCGACCCTTTCGGCGACCACCGCAGCGCAAGGCTCGAAGATTCGAACCGAGCGCACGCTGAAGGGTGTCACGCGGTCCTCTGCGACGAGCCCTGTTGCCGAGCCGAAGCGCACCGCGAACACCGAGCCCGTCGCACGGATGCGCCGCGTCGCCTCGGCGCCCGGTCCGATCACACGAACCCGCACCCAGCCATCGAGCCCGGCCGGCAACCGAATGGATGCCGACGTGCTGCTGTTGTCGGCTTTGCTCGATCACGTCTCGACGGAAGGACAGGGCGATCCGCTCGCCTCGCCGAACCCGGTGACGCTCGCTCAAATCGTGCGGCGCTGCGAATCGCGCAGCGGCAAGACCGCCGCGCAAGTCCGTGAATGCCGGCGCCGCATCTGCGAAGGTTACTGGGGCAAGGCCGAAGCCTGCCCGGCGCGGCTGGCGCCCAAGACGAAGAGCTGAGTGCATGTTTCCGGACTTGCCCGCCTCGTTCGACGGTCTGCGTTTCGACGACGCCACTCGCCTGTACCGCCTGCGAGGCGAACGCGAGCTGAGCGAACTACTGGTCCAGGCCTGGAGCCTGAAGGAACAGCTCGACACGCCGTGGACGATGGAACTCGTTGCGCTCGGGACCGGCGCCGGCCTGAACACCGAGGTCCTGCTCGGTCAACGGGTCACCCTGGACACCGTGCTGGCCGACGGCTCGCTGCACCCGCGCAGCGGCCTGGTCATGGCCGCGTCGGCGCTGGACGCCGACGGCGGCTTCGCCCGCTTCCGTCTCACGGTGCGCCCCTGGATCGCTTTGCTCGCGCACACCCGGCGCAGCCGGGTCTGGCAGGAGCAAAGCCTCGTGCAGATCGTCGAGAGCGTGTTCGCCCGCTACGCCAAGCACGCCCGATGGCGCTGGAGCGACGATATCTCCGCGCATCTCGCGCGCAGCCCCTTCCTCGGCACCGGCCAAGTTCGCAGCTACACCGTGCAGTACCGCGAGACCGACCTTGCCTTCGTGACAAGGCTGCTTGCTGAAGAAGGCATCGGCTG
>NZ_JAKFEF010000049.1:0-1713 GCF_036675785.1 Aromatoleum sp. | reverse complement strand
CGCCTCGGGCATCGCGACGGGCTACAAGAAGGGCCTGTCGGCGATCATCGACGCGAACGTCGTCACGATCATGGTCGCCTTCATCCTGTTCGTCCTGGCGACGGCGGGGGTCAAGGGCTTCGCCCTGACGCTGGGCCTCGGCGTCATCGTCTCGCTGTTCACCGCGGTCCTGGCGACGCAGGCGATCCTCGGCGCGATGGGCAAGTCGCGGTTCATCTCCAAGCCCAGCGCGCTGGGTGCCGAGAAGCCGAAGGGCAACCGCTTCCGGCTGGACTACATGGGCTACTCGAAGTGGTTCTTCAGCGCGTCCGGCGTGATCCTGCTCATCTGCGCACTGGCGCTCGGCTCGAAGGGCATCAACTTCGGCATCGACTTCGAGTCCGGCACGCGGATCAGCCTCGACGTCAGGCAGAACGTCAACGAGAACGACGTGCGCGAGGTGCTGCGCGGCGAGGGGCTGGCCGACGCGAAGATCCAGAAGGTCACCGGCCTGAAGGAGGCCAAGGGCGCCAGCCAGTTCCAGATCTCGACCGACAACCTCAAGCCGCCCGAGGTGTCGCGCGTCACGCAGGCCGTCGCGGAGAAGTTCGGCCTGGCCGACACCCCGAGCTCGACCTCGATCGGACCGACCTTCGGCCAGACGGTGGCCAACTCGGCGATCATCGCGATCATCGCGTCGCTGTTCGTGATCTCGGCGTACATCGCGCTGCGATTCGAACCCAAGTACGCCGTTCCGGTGCTCATCGCCGTGATGCACGACATCCTCATCACTGCGGGCGTGTACGCGCTCGTCGGCCAGGAGGTGACAACGGCGACGGTCGCGGCGTTGCTCACCATCTTGGGTTTCTCTCTCTACGACACGATCATCGTGTTCGACCGAATCCGCGAGAACGTGCCGCGCATGCCGCGTGCCGCCTTCTCACAGATCGTCAACCGCTCCATGTCCGAGGTCATCGTGCGCTCGCTGGCCACGAGCTTCTGCTCGGGCCTGCCCGTGCTCGCGCTGCTGCTCTTCGGCGGCGAGACGCTGCAGGCGTTCGCCTTCGCGCTGCTCGTCGGCACGATCTCAGGCACGTACTCGTCGGTGTTCATCGCCGGTCCGGTGCTGACGCTGTGGAAGGAGCGCGAGCCCGTCTACCGCCGCCGCCACGCGCGGATCGCCGCCGAGAACGGCGGCGTCGTGCCGGCCTACGCGACCGGCAGCGCCAACGAGCAGGTCGACCCCGACGCCAAGCGCAAGCTGCGCAAGGGCAAGCGCCTGACCGCGCCCGACGACCCCGACGCGGGAGTGTCGCGCGAGGAGTTCGAGGAGCTCGTGCGCGACCTGCACGTCGATCCGGTGCCGCAGCGCACGGCCGTGACCACGAAGCCCAAGCCCAAGCCGGTCAAGCCCGCGCCCGCTCCGCGGGACGAGTCGGCCGACGCGCTGCCCGAGGATGTCGTCATGCCCCCGGTCCGCGACGAGCCGGCCGCGCCCAAGCGCAGCAAGCGCTCGTCGGCGGCCGCCAAGAAGCGCTCCAAGCACGGAAGGCCACGGTGATCTGAGTGGGACTGCTCGCCTGGACGATGATGGGCCTCGCCCTCTGGCACTTCACGGTGTTCCTGCCCGACCGCTGCTGGAGCGGGATCATCGGCGCGTTCCTCGGCTGCGTGTTCGGCGCGATCGTCTTCGGCCTCGTGCTCCACGGCTTCGCGATCCCCGGCCAGGACGAC